>QQUD01000041.1 GCA_008501785.1 Chloroflexota bacterium | reverse complement strand
CGGCATTGGCTACCTGGGAAGGGTATAAAGATGCAGCGGCTGAATTTACAGCAGCAGAAACAGGGGATAACGGCCGTTTCCTCGGTGCCGATCCTAGCTGGGTGCAGTACGACGAGCAAATCATTGCCAATTTAGGACTGCCATTCCAGGTCGTCTGGACAGGGTCCGAAGATGCTTTGCTGGCCGAAGTGTCGTCAGCCTACAGTCGTCAAGAATCCGTTCTGTTCTATTTCTACTCACCACACGCAATTTTCCAAGAGTTTGAACTGGTGCAAGTTGAACTGCCTGCTTACAGCGACGAATGTTATGCAGATGCAGAGGCAGTCGATTGCGCTTATCCACAAGACCAATTGTTCAAAATTTTTAGCACCGAACTGGCTGGGAAAGATGCAAATGTGCATACATTCCTCTCCAACATGAATTATGGCAGTGACGCTCAAATCGAGATGCTCGCCAAATTAAATGAAGGCATGTCAGTCGAAGAAGCTGCACAAGCATGGGTCGATGCCAATGAAAGTGTGTGGCGTAGCTGGCTGCCGTAAACCGTATAACATAATTTGAGATAATAAAAATCTCACGCAAAGACGCCAAGACGCAAAGGAGACATCCGGTACGACTTGGCGTTTTTGTTTGCATTTTGGGCCTAAATTGGGTGCTAAACTTACCATTTGCCATTCATAAATCAGCAAACAAATAATCATGAATCTGACGCAAAAGGGACTCTGTTTCTGCAACAAACTTTCCGCACTGCCTTGCTCCACCATATCTCCATTCCTGGAGGCAAGTGACATCTGTCACTACCCGCGTCATCTTGACTCGATTAATATTTAATTCGAGAAAACAAGATGAATATGAACCAACCGCAAACCAGCCGCAAAACCCAATTTCTTGCCGGATTCAACAGCTATTTCGCCAAAATTCGCTTATTTCGTCGCAATGCGTGGCTTTATTTGATTTTTACGATTCTCAATGGGCTAACGTTTGGGATTTATTGGCTGTTGTTTAACTTTTACATTCTCAGTCTAGGCTTTGATGAAGCGCTGCTGGGCCAAATTCTAACAATTACGAGCCTGGTTGCGCTGTTCAGTGCGCTGCCAGCCGGGGTTGTGAGTGACCGCATTGGACGCAAACCAACGATGCTGCTGTCGTCGATGGCAACGGTAACGGCCGTTTTCGGCATGGTCTTCTGGCCCACCATCCCCGGCTTCTATACCATGAGCGTTTTGATGGGCATCTCACAAAGTCTAGCTGGTGTCACTTTTGGCCCTTTCTTGATGGAAAACAGCGGCGAAGAAGAGCGCACCTACCTCTTTTCCTTTAGCTTTGGGATGCAAATGATTGCCAGCTTTGCCGGAAATTGGTTTGGTGGCATGTTGCCAACCTGGGTGGGAATACGGTTAGCAGTTGATGCGACGAGTTCTTTGGCATACGGCCGTTCCATGTTCATCGTGGCCTGTATGGGCATTGCGGCCATCTTCCCTGTGCTACTCATCAGGCGGCAGCGAGCAGCACGAGAAGAAGAAGACAGGCTCTCCCCATTTCAATACGCACGGCAGCATCCGGCAATGTTGGGCAAATTCATCTTCCCGATCTTAATCACCTCATTAGGTGCAGGACTGCTCATTCCATTCATGAACATCTTTTTCCGCACCACTTATAACAGCTCAGATAGCACCATCGGCACGCTGTTCGCAGCCAGTTCATTGGCAATGGCGGTTGGGTTGCTGCTGGCCCCACCTCTGGCCGACAAGATGGGCAAAATGCGGATGGTTATCCTCACTCAGGCGCTGTCCATCCCGTTTCTCTTCATGCTCGGATTTGCCCCCTGGTTTTGGTTAAGCGCCACCGCCTATCTAGTACGGCAAGCACTCATGAATATGAGCAATCCGGTGTATGAAGCATTTGTAATGGAAAATGTGGATGAGGAAGCACGGGCTACGGTTGCCAGCCTGACCAGCATGAGTTGGAATTTTGGTTGGGCGTTTAGTCCAACCATTAGCGGCAAGCTGCAAGTGGCGTATGGGTTTGGTCCGGTTTTTGCGGGAACGATCACGCTGTATGTGATTGCTATCTTCCTTTACTATCGCTTCTTTTGGCATTCAGCAGGCCCCGCCAGGGCGTGATGGTGATTTACAATTTAATTAGGTAAACGATCATCGCGTAAATCACCTTAATGAACCTTTACGCCATTACCTAATTAAAAAGTAAAGGTTCATAACGCCCTGGCTACGAATTGAAAGCCCCGCTGGGGCTAAGAGTTTTCAGCCCCGGAGGGGCTTCCAACTCGTAGCCAGGTGATAAATCACCTGGCGGGTCAAGCCGGGCGGATGTCTAAACACAATCGCAGCCCTAGATCGCTTTCTGATCGTTTCCGGTATAAAATTCATCAACACTTACTCAGATTAACGAACACGACTGTACAAATCTATATGTCCGACAAACATCTCTTCCTCAAAGGCGAACGTCTTGACGAAATTTTGCATACATATCCGACGCCATTTCATTTGTATGATGAACGCGGCATCCGAGAAAGCTGTCGGCAATTGCTGAATGCTTTCAGCTGGAATGCCGGTTTCAAGGAATATTTTGCCGTGAAAGCGACGCCAAATCCGGCTATTTTGGGCATTTTAGCCGAGGAAGGATTGGGCGTTGATTGCAGTTCAATGGCTGAGTTGGTGCTGGCAGAAAGATGTGGCTTTCGGGGTGAAGACATCATGTTTACCTCGAATAACACGCCAGCGCACGAATTTCAAAAGGCAATGGAACTGGGCGCAATTATCAACCTGGATGATTTGTCACATGTTTCGTTTTTGGAACAACATGCGGGGTTGCCGGACCTGCTTTGTTTTCGCTACAACCCCGGCGCGATCAAATCGGGCAATGTGATCATTGGGCATCCTGAAGAAGCGAAGTTTGGGCTGACGCGAGAGCAGCTTTTTGCAGCTTTTGGCATGGCGCGAGACAAGGGCGTGACGCGGTTTGGGCTGCATACGATGGTGGCGTCGAATGAGTTGAATGTGGATTATTTTGTGGAAACGGCCGTTATCCTCTTCCAACTCGTCACCGAACTCAGCAACACGCTGGGCATCACGTTCGAGTTCGTCAATCTGGGCGGCGGGCTAGGCATTCCCTACCACCCAGACCAGCAGCCAGTTGATTTGGTTAGGCTGAGTGCGGGGATTCGGCGAGCGTATGAAGCGGCTGGGTTGGATGGGGTGCGGGTTTGTATGGAAAACGGCCGTTTCATCACCGGCCCCAACGGCTGTCTCGTCACCCGTGTCCGTCACCTCAAACACACCTATAAAAACTACGTCGGCCTAGATGCATCAATGGCTGATTTAATGCGCCCCGGACTCTACGGCGCATATCACCACATCACCGTACTGGGTAAAGCAGACCAACCACACAATCATTGCTACGATGTAACCGGCTCACTCTGCGAAAACAACGACAAATTTGCAATCAATCGCCAATTGCCTGCTATCAACATTGGCGACGCCCTCATTATTCACGACACAGGCGCACACGGCCACGCAATGGGCTTCAACTACAACGGCAAACTACGCGCCGCCGAACGACTCTTACGCGAAAACGGCGAAGTCACACTCATTCGCCGCGCTGAAACACTTGACGACTACTTTGCAACGCTCAATTTTTAAGAGTGACACTGAGTTGCACAGAGAACCACAGAGAACCACAGAGAGAGGAAGAAGAGTTAATAATGAATTGTGAATAATGAATAATAAATTGTGAATGAAATCGTATTGCAACAATAGCTGCTGCTCCATTCACAATTCAAAATTCGTTATTCATTATTCCTCCCCGCTCCCCTTTTCCTCTCTGTGAAGCTCTGTGACTCCTCTGTGAAACTCTGTGCAACTATTAATCCCAAAGGACAAATCATGGAAAACAATGCTGAACGGCTGCCGGTGTGGAAAAAAATCATGTATGGCTCGGGAGATTTTGGGCTATCGAGTTTTAATACGCTGCGGCTCATTTTTTATGCTATTTTTTTGACAGATGTGGTCGGGTTAGACCCAAGGCTGGCGTCGATTGGGACGCTGGTGGGCATCATTTGGGATTCGATCAACGATCCAGTTGTGGGGCTGTTGAGTGATCGTGTTAAAAATGACCGGTTTGGCAAACGACGCACTTTCTTGCTCATTTTTGGCGTACCGTTTGGACTAAGCTTCATGATTTTGTGGTGGGCACCACCATTTGAAAACGACATTTTAGTGTTGGCGATTGTGACGCTGGCATTCATACTCACCGATACGTTGCAAAGCCTGGTCTCTGTGCCTTACTTCAGCATGACGCCGGAACTAACAACCGACTACAACGAACGGACCTCCATCACCAGCTATCGCATGTTTTTTAACTTGATGGGTTCGCTGGTGGTCGCCATTTTAGCGCCGACGATTGTGAAATCGACCGTGGTCTCCGGAGCCACTCAGCAGCAAGGATATTTGCTCGTGTCGGCGATGTTTGGAGCCATTGCTATTTTGCCATTTTTGCTAATTGGGTTTTTTGTAAAAGAAGGCATTGATCCCACAGACCCAGAAGTGCCGCTGCCGTTTCGGGAAGTGCTGAAAACGGCGTGGGAGAATGTACCGTTTCGGTTTGCAGCGGCGATTTATATGCTGAATTGGCTTACGTTTGATTTTATTGCGCTGATGCTGCCGTTTTTCCTGACTTACTGGGTGGCAAATGGGGACTTGCTGGCAACAACGACGATTTTGGGCGCGGAAATAGCGGTGGAGTCGTTGGCGCTAGGGGTGTTGTTGATAACGGCCGTTCTCACCCTCCCCCTCTGGACCTATCTCTCAAAACGATACGGCAAGCGCCACGCCTATATTGCCAGTTTGCTATTTTGGGCTGCGATTCAAGTTGGCGTAATGTGGGTGGGCAATGGCGACATGACCGCCACGCTGATGATTGCGGTGCTGGCAGGCATCGGTGCATCGGCAGGCCACATCCTACCCGACGCCATTTTCCCAGACGTGATGGAGTGGGACGAACTGCGCGTCGGCCACCGGCACGAAGGGATTTACTACGGCGTGAAAAACTTTACGCGCAAGCTGACCGGTGCGTTTGCGATTTTTGTGGCGCTGCAAGTGTTGGGCTGGTTTGGCTATCAAGCCCCACCCGAAGGCGCAGTTGTCGCCACGCAAACCACAAGCACATTAACCGTAATTCGCGTGTTGACTGGACCAGTTGGGGCGGTGCTATTACTGAGTGCGGCAGTAGTGACCTGGTTTTATCCTTTGACGCGGGAGAAACACGGCCGTATTCGTCGGTTGCTGGAAAAACGACGGGCGCGATTAGAGCAAGTTGTTTGAAAATTTAATACAAAGGTACAAAGAGGAAGATGCCAGAAGCGTTTCATTTTACTAGATAATTTTCGTACGAATTTGTATACTTGAGCCTATCCAAATTTATAATTCGAAATGATTAACAATACAATCTGTCGGGACATGTTTAATATCCAATACATTGGAGCCAGCCAGTACCATCCTCGCCAGCAATAAAGGGGTTAAATCAATGCCATTATTTAAAATAAATCAAGAAAAGGTTGAAGCAGTAGAATATACAAATTTCAAGTTAGAAAGACAGCTGCAATCCCTCGTTGAAAAAAATTTAGAAACTATTTTTAATT
>QQUD01000678.1 GCA_008501785.1 Chloroflexota bacterium | reverse complement strand
GCTATCTAGTCGGGCGTGTTGGCCCTGGTGATGTATTGGCAGTCATTGCCAGCATTAACTGGACCTGGTACTTACCAGCCTTTTTCCTCTTCATGCTCAATCTCGTGATCCGCGCCTACCGCTGGTACATTTTGCTGCACACATGAAACGAACGCTCCTCATTTCTTTATCTAGTCTACTTATATTTTGTTGGCTTCTTTGCCAACAACTTTATTCCATCTGGTTTTGGTGGGGATGTTGTTAAAGTAGTCAGCTTACGACAAACCTATGGCAAAGGGACAGAAGCACTCAGCTCTGTTGTGATGGATCGGCTAACCGGATTACTTGGCTCAGCGCTTATTGCGTTAGTCGCCCTGATTTGGAATGCCATCAGCCATACAACAAATATTGAGCTGCCAACCGCACTTTGGGTAGCTATTTTTCTCCTTGGCATCGGCATTCCCGGATCGTTTGCAATATTACGGTGGCTCAATCCGGTTGATTGGTTCACAAAACGCATTCCGAAAATCAAAAAAATTCCTAAATTTAATAAAGTTGAAGAACTGGCTGAAACCGTACAACGCTATCCATTGAAAGCGATTGGACGGTCGTTGCTGACCAGCTTACCTTTTACTCTGATCCTCATCATTATTCAATATTCAATCGCACGAGCTTTAGGTGTCAATTTGCCGATAGCTATATTCTCCCTATTTGTGCCCATCATATCCATCATCAATTTGCTGCCAATTTCATTTAATGGCCTTGGTGTACGCGAAGGTGTCTATTCCGCACTTTTTGTACCGGTTGGCGTCGAACCGACTACCGCAATTGCCATGTCACTCGCTTTTTACTTTGTGCGCTTTACCGCAGGGTTAGTTGGTGGCATTTTATATGGTGGACGCAGCCTGCTGTCTGCCACCAAAACACCGAGTACAGAAAACTTATAAAGCTTATCCCAACAAAAACTGGTTGCCCCCATGTATGAATTAGATTTATCGATTGTTGTCCCTGTTTATAATGAAGTTGAAAATTTACGGCCGTTATCCGAAGAAATAACAGCCGCTTTAGCCAACGAACCCATCACCTACGAAGTCATTTTTATTGATGACGGCAGCAGCGATGGTAGCTTTGAACTGATGCAAACGCTGCATCAGGAAGATTCTCGCTTCATGTATGTTCGCTTTCGCCGCAACCATGGGCAAACGGCCGGTTTTGCCGCCGGATTTGACCATGCTCGGGGTCGCTACATTTCCACAATGGATGCTGACCGACAAAACAACCCCGCCGATTTGCCCAAGCTGATTGCCAAACTAGAAGAAGGGCATGACGTGGTGAATGGATGGCGTGAAAATCGCCAAGATGCTTTTTTAATGCGTAAGGTACCATCGTTTATTGCAAACCGATTGATTGCAAAATTGACGAATGTGCCTTTACGAGATCGGGGCTGTTCATTGCGCATCTTTCGGGCTGAGGTGGTACGTGAATTGCATCTTTATGGTGAAATGCACCGCTTTATTCCAGAAATGATCAGCTTTGGTGGTTTTACAATGGACGAAGTACCCGTTGACCACCGTCCCCGTGTGGCAGGCACTTCAAAATATGGCATCTCACGTACGATTCGCGTTATATTAGACCTGATGACGGTGCTTTTCCTGCAACGATTCTTCGACCGACCAATGCGCTTGTTTGGCACGCTGGGATGGTTGTTTGGGGTGCCGGGTGGCTTAGTTGGGCTATATTTAGGTGGGTGGAAATTATTGGCGGGCATTACGGGCGGAATGGCTGGATTTCATTCGGTGCGGTTGTCGGAACGGCCGTTACTCCTCCTCTCCATCCTCCTTGTCATCCTGGGCACACAATTCTTTGTCATGGGTCTCATCGCCGAACTCACTGTACGCACCTATTACGAAACCCAAAAGAAGCCTATTTACACGATTCAAGAGAAGGCAAACTTCACAGCCGCCGTTGTAGAAAAATAGAGATTGGGAGATTGGGAGATTTTGCCAATCGCCAATCTCCAAATCTCCCATATATGATGTTACGGCCGTTTCGGTAAATTAATCTTCAGGGCCAAATCAACCCTCAAATTCGGCAAAATCCACAACGGCGAGCCAGTAAAAGTGATATGCTCAATATTGTTGTAAACATCTGGATATAGTTCATGCGTTTCCAAAACCGCGCCATACGTGGTGGCGGCATTGGCAGAATCGACCTGTGCATAGATTTCCGTACCAACCATGATCGTACCGCTAAAATTGCTGCCGTTTGCATCATAATACAAATCACCTACCGTTAACGTTAAAGTCTCGCCTGGTTTCAGCGGCAATGCGGAACTGGTTACACCCCAAATTACGCCTTCAACACCCAACGTGTCAATCGTCTGATTCGGTCCTGACGGTGGTGGTACCGGGTTAAAATACACATCTACCCAGAACTCTTCTGTCACAAGCCCACTACCTTGATTTTCAATGACCACCTGCACATTATTCGTGGCTGCGGTGATGCTGCGAACCACTAAATCCGGCGTCGCACTGAAATTGTTGAAGATAGCAGGCAGATAAAGTGTTGAGGTCGCCCCGGTCACGGTAGTGTTCTCAATCGCTTCATTATTCATCAAATCAGGATCAAACAGTGTCGATGTGATGGTTGCCGTATTCACAATTGTGCCGTTAGCGGTGGGCGCAACGGCCGTTACCATAAACGCAACCGGCACACCCATCGGCAGCTGCGTCGTCTCGCAAGTGGCATTACTGGTATCACACGTCCATCCACTAAACAGCGTGCTCATGTTTAGCCCAGAAATGGCTGTGTCAGGGGTGTCGATAACGGTAACAGTGTCGGTGGTCACGGCCGTAATATCCAACGACCAGCCACCCGCAATCACACCTGCATCCGAACCAACCGTGTCGTATACAAACAATTTCCACAACCCATTCGGACTGGTATTGTAAAGGCTCGCCAAACTGCCACCATACGGCCCAGCCGGTGCTGGCCCAGGGAAATCGCTGCTCATGCCATAATTCGTAGGGCGGTAGGCTTGTGCTGAGTTTAGTAAACCACTCAACGGCATATTTATCCCATCATCATTAAAAACGAGAGAATCGCCAACATCGGTCCCGCCACCTGCATTTGCCATCAGCACCACATTTTGACCACCAGGTCCAACCAACAGCACATTCACATCAGCAGGATACGTGTGCGTTAACGGCAGCGTCACCGTGATATTTTGAATCAATCCTTCAACACTAGAAAGGTGTATCTTCGACCCATACGGGTTCGCTTGACCCTCAATCGGAATATTGATCGATTTATCATTCACCAGTGATACAGATGTTGTCAATGCACCAGCCGCAACGGGACCATTGTTCGTCACGGTAATCGTGTATGTTAGCGGCGCACCGACCGCAACCGGGTCTGGCGTATCAGTTTTGCTAATCTCCAGGTCGGCAACCCGGCGCACATACGCATACGCATATACACGATTATCATCAGGGTTTGGATCAACTTGATCAGCCGTTACCACTGCTTTGTTAGACAAAAGCCCGCTAACGGGTGCTGTCACGGTAATGTACAGGGTTGCTGCATCCGTCGGCCCCAAATCTGTTCCTAAACTACAGTTCAACGTCGTGTTTGGCGCATTACACATCCACTTGGTGCCAAAACCAGCACCTGTCAAACCTGAAAGCAGCGTATCTGTCACAATCACGCCGGTTGCCGTCACGGGACCAGTATTTGTCACCAACACCGTGTAAGTTAAGGTTTCGCCCGGATCAACCGGATCAGGATTGGCAAACTTCTCAATGGTCAAATCGGCCAGAGGAGTCACCAGCGTCTCTTCCGTGTCCAGGTTGTTCGTTGAGTCTGAATCAGGTGTTGTTGATGTAATCGTGACCGTGTTTGTCAGCACTTCATTGGAAATGGGTGTCGTGTAAGTAATTTCAAGCGCTGACCAATAGTTTCCCGGCTCAAGCAATGGCCAGGTGTTGGTGATGACCGAACCACCGAATGGCAGCGTATCCGTGATGGTGATGTTGCGCGCACTGCTGGGGCCATAATTGTGAATATTGACATTGTAGGTAATCACGTCACCGCTGTTTACCGGGTCTTCTACGTCATATTTGCTCACGCTCAGATCAGAAATGGCTTCGACTGTCGTGGTGACAAAAGTGCTGTTATTTGCTGGTTCAGCATCTGGTGAAGTCGTGGTGATTACGGCCGTATTCGTCATCACACCCAACATCGATGGGTGAATATGCACTTGCGTGGTCACTGACGCAACCTCACTTTCGGCTAACGAACCAAGGGTACAAGTAAAAGCAGATGCACTTGTTGCCGTACAGCTTCCCTGGCTAGCATCAATGGCATAATGATTCGGACCAATTTGTACATACGCCAACTCAGGCGCATAGACTGTATCTTCAGTATCTAAAATAGCGCGATACTGAAAATAGCGATTGTCAGGCGAATCGGCCAGCGTCACCGATGGCAGCCCCAAGCTAGTGTTGCTCTGTTCAGAGTAAACAGCGAGATTGGTTCCACCAGGCCCCACAAAGCTTTCACCCGCACACAGCGCGTCGTCGCAAGAGCGAACCTGGAAGCTCAACTGTGCTGCGCCACGCAGGTAATGATCTCGAATTTCACTGGTGGAAAGCGTACGCGTGTAAACAGCTACTTCATCAATGTCACCATTAAAATAAGTTGTGCCAGCGCCAAAACTTGAACCAAGTCTGTACTGATCCCCACCTGTCCACAGCGTACCAACGCCTGCCAGCCGCGCCTCTTCCACGCCATTCACAAAAAGCTTGATTTCACCACCACTTTCAGCGACACCAACGATATGATACCAGTTGCCAGCGGTAATTGTGGCTGTGCTGGTAATGGCGTGGTCGCTGCCATCATTGACCCTGTGCAGAAAACGGCCGTTTTCCATCCCCAATAAATGCGAAACAGTGCCAGCCGTTCCACTCACACTGTCTGTGCGTAAAATAAAGCTGGTGTCAGTTACAACCGCAGGTTTCACCCACAGTTCAATCGCATACCGGTTGGGGTCTACGCTGTCGGATATAACGGCCGTATTGTCTACGCCATCAAAAGTGAGCGACTGATTGAAACGGCCGTTGCCCCCCGCTGTTGGGCAGCTTTCACCCACTGCCGCCGGACAGGTTACATCATTACTCAACCCAGAAGTGTCAGCAAAGGTGGTCGCACCGTTGGCTTCATTCAAATGGAGCAGCACTTGATTGCCCACCATGTTCACATTGCGCAAGCTGTAAGCCGTTTCAGCTTGCCCATTGTCTGGCAGTTCCTTCCAAGAAGGCCAGCGCGGCGTCCACGCCATCGACTCCCACGGCAGCACACTTTTTGCATCTAGTATGCGCGAGGTAAACACCCCCGTTGCCAACAGTGGACTAGCCAATGTCAAGTATTCATCATCGTCCGTATTAGCCGGTTTTGGGTCTACCCAAATGATGTTTGATGATGTTCCACCGCCAAACCCATTAGGATCGTTGCTATCATCTGTCTGATCAACCAGTTGCAGCGTAGTACTGGCTGGCAATGTGTCTGATAAGACAACATTTGTGGCAGTTACCGTACCTTGATTCGTCATCACGATAGTGTAAGTCATGCTGGTTCCAGCAATGGCGGGGTCAGGGTCAGCAATTTTCGCAATTGCCAAATCGGCT
>QQUD01000407.1 GCA_008501785.1 Chloroflexota bacterium | reverse complement strand
TTTCCGACGAACCTGAAACAGCAGACACCGAATCAACCGAAACAGACGAAACCGAAGCAGATGTCCAAGAAATCGTCGAAGAAGCTATGAATCGCGTCATCTTCAGCGAAGATCGCGTCGATCTGATCGCTGACGGCGAAAAAGTGTTCCCAGGAACCCCATTCGTAGACAATCTGGTTGGCCTCAACACCGGTGACGAAAAAGAATTCACCTTCACTTTCCCCGAAGATTACGATGACGAAGAATTAGCTGGCAAAGAAGCCGAATTCAAAATCGAAATCCTCAACGTGCAAAGTCGTGAAGTTCCCGAACTAGACAACGAACTCGCCAAAGAAGAAGGCGACTATGAAACAGTCGAAGAACTGCGCGTCGGTCTTAAAGAACAGTTGCAAACCCAGGCAGAAAGCGAAGCAAAAAATCAAATGATCGAAGACATGATCGATGAATTGCTCAAAGATGCCGAAATGGTTTACCCACCAGCCGCCGTTGAGAGCGAAATCGATACCATGATGGAATCCTTCAAAAGCCAAGCACAGCGCACCGGCTGGGAATGGGAAGACTTCCTCAAACTGCAAGGCAAACAAGAATCCGACATGCGCGAAGACTTCCGCGACTCAGCCACTGAGCGACTGAAGCGCCAATTGGCTCTCCGTCAATTCGTCCTGGAAGAAAAACTCACCGTGAATGCGGAAGACGTTGACGGCTACATCGAAGAACGCGTTGCCGCATTTGGAGATAACAAAGAACTTCAGGAAAGCATGGGCAACTACTATCGCAGCGGCTACGGATTTGATATGATTAGTAGCGAAATCTTGATGGAAAAAGCCCAGGATCGCATTAAAGCCATTCTCAGCGGCAACGCACCCGACCTGGATGCTCTCGAAGATGAAACGGACGTGAGCGAATCCGCCACAGACGAAGAAGAATAACGAAAATCTAACACGCACGGGCTACACTCACTAAATTGCCAGCTTTTTATGCAAAAAGCTGGCAATATTGAATTTAATAATTTTTGTTTTTTTTGAGCGCTAAGGAGATCAATCATGATGAATATTCCAACGTCCATGGTTCCAATGGTTATCGAATCAACCGGCCGTGGTGAACGTGCTTTTGACATCTTTTCCTTATTGCTGCGGGAACGTATCATCATTTTGGGAACCCCGATCAACGATCAAATTGCCAATCTGACTGTAGCCCAACTGCTGTTTCTGGCTCGCGAAGACCCAGCAAAACCAATTCGCATGTACATCAACAGCCCAGGTGGTCAGGTATATGCAGGCATGGCCATTTACGATACGATGCAGCAAGTTGAATGCCCCGTTTCCACCGTAGCAGTCGGCTTCACCGCCAGTTTTGGCACCGTGCTGTTAACCGCAGGCACCAAAGGCATGCGTTACGCATTGCCCAACGCCACCATCCACATGCACCAGCCCCTAGGCGGCGCACAAGGTCAGGCTTCCGACATTGCCATCCAAGCCCAGGAAATTCTTCGCTTGCGCACCACCCTCAACGGAATTTTAGCCGACCATACCGGTCAAACTGTCACTAAAATCGAAGAAGACACAGACCGCGATTTGTACATGAGTGCCCAACAAGCAATGGAATATGGACTAGTTGATGAAGTATTAAACAATCCAGCAAATGCAGCAGCAAACGGCAGCTAATCTAATTGCCAACCAATCAAACAAGCAAAAAAGGGGTTCCCGTTTAAACGGGAACCCCTTTTTCTTTAATTTCAAATCGAATAGCTCAGATTCAATTTGCTATTGTGGTTTGCAAATCTTATAATCTCATTAATAATTTATGTTATAAAGCAAATTTCAATTTGGTCTCTGCCTAAATTAAACGAGAAGAGCGTCAAGCATATGAACAAAAAAGTTGTGCCAATTTCAACTGTTATTTTATTAGCAGCAACTTATATTTTAATTGTTTTGTTTCCCATCTATAAACAATTTCGCTTTTTTGAAGTTCAATCAGTTGCTGCCCAATCAGAGCAAGCATCTGTTTCATTGGAGACAGCTTCCTTTAAAACAAATGAGGGATCGGTAGACAAATTTATTGAAATCGATGTTATTGTTACAAACACGACTCCCCAGACAGGTACCAAAACAATTACAGTTTCATACACCACAGTGAATGGTACAGCTATTCAGGGTTCTGATTATGAATTCATTACAGGAACTTTAGTTTTTGATCCTTTCACAGCAACTGCTAAAACTAAGCCTATTTCAATAACTATTAAAGGTGACACAATAGAAGAACCTGATGAGCAATTTTCGCTTACTCTTTATGACTTAAAAGGGTCTAGTGTAAGGTTTGTATCCCCACAGACTACGATTATTCAAATTAATGAGAATGATCAGCCTGAAGAAACATCAACACCGGTTATATTTGCAGATAGCAGTGAACCGAACGATACAGCGGGAGATGCCTCTACCACAAATTTAAATGACAAAATATGCGATCTAACATTATGGCCTATCGGTGATGTCGATTATTTCCAATTTAATGCCAAGAAAAACCGCTCCTATAAGATTTTTACAACAGATCTTACTTCAGGATTGGATACATTTATTCGTGTATTTGACCCAGCACTCAATCAAATTGCTTCAAATGATGACAGTGGCACTATAAATGAGCAAGCATCTGAAGTCACTATTCTGGCTGAGAAAAATGGATTTTATTATGTGGAAGTTACAAATGTAGACCCCTCTGATCCAACAGGTAAATCATACTGTATTCAAGTTGATGAAATCGAAGAATTAACACCGACGCCAACTAATACGCAAGATCCGGAACAAGATGATTGTGAATTTAACAGCACCTTTGATACGGCTTGTTTGGTTGGGGTTGGTGAAGAGGTTGCTCTGACGTTTGTACCTGCCAATGGCAGCGAGCAAGATACTGATATTCTGAAGATGTGGGTGTTGCCCGGTGTTTTGTATACGTGTGAAACGTTTGATCTATCGGCGGTGACAGATACAAACATCATTTTGTATAACCAAGATCAGCAGCCCTTTAGCCCGTGGATTGGAAACGCAGACCGTGCGGTAGGTGATCCCAGTAGTAAAGTGGAATTTCTATCCACCTACAAAGGTTGGCTGTATGCGATGATCGGCCCAGAAAACCCACCACCGTACGAAGAAGCATCTTTACACACCTATTCAGCCCGTTGTACAGCGATTATTGCCACCTCAACACCTACGCCCACAGCGACATTTATTCCATCATCTGGAACTGGCGGAGGCACTGTAAACACACCCGTGCCGACACCAACACCGTTTGAGTTTCCAACGCCAGTACCCACACCAACGCCAATTGATTTATCAGTTTTGACACCAGTGCCACCTACACCTGCTGTGATCAATATTCAACCATTGCCCACATCAACGGCCGTTTCCGGCAGCACCCAAGCCCTTACAGTCAATGTCACCCTCTACTACGACAGCAACAACAACAATCTGCCCGAGCAAATCGAAGGCATCATGGACGCAGCCGTTGCGCTGTACGATAATGCCACCGGTGGGTTAATTGCCTTTGGCTACACAAACGAGGCTGGCATAGCCCAGTTTAGCAATATCGAAGCAGGTGGAGCCGTGCGAGTGGATGTGCCATTTTTGAATTACAGCCAGGTTGTGCTGGCTTCTAACAGCGAAATTCTCGTGCGAGTCGCGCCTCAACCGTTGCCGATTGGCATTCCTTAAGGATTTTTATGACATCTCCAGAAACACCGAAACAAAACATTTTTGCAAATCGCAGCGTTGTTATATTGGCTGCGGTTGCGGGTCTAGCACTGCTGACTGTCATTATTTTGCTTATCCTATTGTTGCGCCCGACCGGTGAAAATGCAGCAAGCGATCCCACCCTGACACCGTTTCCCACCGGAGTTGGCAGTGCGCTTAATGAACCCTTGGTTGTGGGTATAGATGGCAATTCAACAATTACGGTAACAACTGATACGCCAGTTACACTGGCATTAGGTGGTCGTTCGTTTACGATGCAGACACAAGCAATTGCAGCGGATCAAGCCTGGAATCCAAATCTGGAAGATGAAGATACGGCCGTTTGGGTCTTCGGCAGCATCGTCAATTACGTCGTGGGCATTCCCAGCAGCGACGACAACCGCGCCTTGTTAGAAGGGTTGCAGCCCGGTGACGAAATGACGCTAACCACGCGCGGCGGCGTCAGTTACACCTTTTCATTTGACAATAGGCAGCTGGTTTCGACCGTCGATCAAAATGTATTTGCACAGCGAACGCCAGGAGTGACGCTGCTCATGATCGGCGATGAAGGGAATGAGCGATTGGTTGTTAACGGCCGTTACCTTGTCTCTGAAGCCACAGCCGGACAAAGCAACATCATTCAATTAGGTGAATCGGCCCAGCTCGACAACATTCAAATTTCCGTCCCCAGCGTATCCTACATGCCAGATCGGGCCGAAGTGCCCAACGGGTTTGCATTTTTCCAGATTGACTACGAAATTCAAAATGTAGGATTGACTGCGTTTGATAGCAATTTATTGCGATTAACCTTAATTGACAACATCGGCAACCAATACGCCCTCAATCCAACCGCCAGCCAGATAGGCAATTTTCCAGCACTGAATGGCTTTTTGAATTCCGGGCAGGTCATGCAAGCGACTGCCGGTTATCAAATTCCGTTGGGATTAAGCAGCGAAACAATGAATTGGGTCGTGGCCAGGTCTGATACAGGGGCACAAATCCAAGTAAACTTGCCATTTACCGGCAGTCCATCTGCAGCGGCAGCCAGTACAAGCATCACATTGCTGCAAGCAGATGTCGCCAGCGATTTAACCAGCCTGATTCTCACAGGTCAGGTCACGAATTTAAACAACCAGCCCATCGTCATTACGGAAACCGACATTTCGTTGACTTCACCAGATGGCTCCAATTATTTGTTAGTTGCCACAAATCCACCCTTCCCATGGTCAGTGCCTGCTGGGCAAACATTACAATTTGCAGTAACCTATCAAAGGCCAATGGTGGAAACGGCCGTTTTCAATGTCCTCTCCCAAAGCTTCCAGCTCTCAGGGTTGCGCTAGCAACAATGGATAAGAGTAAGGAACGGATACTATCCTCTTTCTCCATCCGTTCCTTACTCTTATCCGCTGTTGCCATCATTAAGTTATCAAGCCACAATTTGTTGCAAACCCTTAATCATTCAATTCCCGCTTAACTTCCTGCCAAATTGCTTCCAACCCATCCAAATCCATTTCAGACAAATCTAGCCCGCGCTCCTTAGCTAATTGTTCTACACGACGAAAACGTCGCCCAAAACGCAAATTTGCTTCCCGCAGCGCACTCTCCGCATCCACATCCAACCATCGCGCCACATTCACCGCCGCAAACAATATATCACCAAATTCTGCCATTTGCTCCGCTGGTGTTTTGGCAGCTTTCAATTCGCCAATCTCTTCTGCCAGCTTCCCATATACCCCAGAAATATCAGGCCAATCAAAACCAACCTTCTTCACCCGTCGCTGAATTTTCTGCGAACGTGCTAGGGCAGGCATTGATACCGGAATATTGTCCAATAAAGAAACCGGGCCATTATCCCCCTTCTCTTTCTCCTTCAACATTTCCCAGTTCAGCACCACTTCCTCACTGTCCGCTACATTCCAATCTCCCCACACATGCGGGTGTCGATATTTCAGT
>QQUD01001010.1 GCA_008501785.1 Chloroflexota bacterium | reverse complement strand
GACAACTTGATTTCATGGTGGTGCAGGAACTGTTCCTAACTGAGACTGCTAAAATGGCCGATGTCATACTACCAGCACAAAGTTGGGCAGAGCGGGATGGCACGTTTACTAGCGGTGAACGTCGCGTGCAGCGATACTATCCTGCCATTCAGCCACTTGGCGAATGTCGCCCCGATTGGCAGATTTTGACCCAAATTGGTGAACGTGTTGGCACCGGCAAACCACCGTTGGCCGCCAGCCTCGTGTTCCGCGATATTTCTCGCGCTGTGCCGCAATACAAGGGCATGGATTATCGTACGTTGGCTCGGGTTGAAAAGCAGTACCCAGATGTGGGTGGCGACGATTTGTACTACGGCGGCAACTCTTATGAAAACAAGGCTGGTCTCGGCCAGCAGTGGGCTGCGAAAGCAGAATCGGCTGAAATCGAGCATTTTGAAGTGCTGGATGGCAACGCTGCTAAACAAGATGGTTTGCAATTGGTGCGCACGGCTGCTTTGTTCACGCCGGGCACACTAATTAACCATTCGCCAGTATTGGCGGATCGGATGGCACAGCCGACGCTTTATTTGAACGAATCGGATGCGGCAGCACAATCTGTTGCACATGGTGATTTAGTGATGGTGACGGCGAATGGTCAGTCGTACCAGGCGACCGCGAACGTGAATGGTGCAGCACCGGAAGGTGTGGCGCTGCTGCGTGGTGTGGCGTATTGGGCGGGAACGGCCGTTGTTGAATCGATAGAAAAAAGATAACTTTACAGGCTGTGGTCGGTGTCCTCACCGAGCCACCACCGGGCGCGGTCAGGAGACCGGCCCTAGCACTGTTTTTAAACTTATTTTATAAGAAGGAAAGAGGACATACCCTATGACACCAGGACAAATTGCACTCCGAGCGCTAATCGTCGGATTTATCGTCTCGCTCGCTGTCATTACAGGGTTCGCTTACACGACGCTTTTAGAACGCAAAGTGTTGGCGCGACTACAACACCGTGTTGGCCCCAATCGGGCAGGTTACATTCCATTCCCGCGACGGGGTGGCAAAGAACGCAAGCTGCTCGGTGGGTTTTTGCAACCTGCGGCAGATGCGGTTAAGCTTTTTCTGAAGGAAGACTCAACGCCGGCGCTGGTTGATAAATGGACCTATAACTTGGCTCCAATGTTGACCGTGATTCCAGCTATCTTGATTTTGGCTGTCATTCCCTGGGCTGGCCCAATCCAAATTTTTGCTGCGAAATTTACACCTTATTTTGCGATTGCTCCTGGTTTAAATATCGCTGTGTTGTTTATTTTAGCCATTACCTCCGTCAGCGTGTATGGTGTTGTGTTGGCCGGGTGGGCATCGAATAGTAAATATGCTGTACTGGGCGGTATTCGGGCGACGGCGCAGATGATCAGCTATGAGTTGGCATTAGGGTTGACCGTATTGGTGCCGATTATGATTGCTGACTCGATGGACATGGGTCAAATTGTGGAGGCACAGCGCGGCTTCCTGGGCTGGTTTGTCTTTGAGTGGCCCCCTGCAGCTGTTGTTTTCTGGATTGGCATGATGGCGGAATTGCAGCGGGCACCATTTGACCTGCTGGAAGCGGAGCAAGAGTTGTCGGCAGGTTTCAATGTTGAGTATGGTGGCATGCGCTTTGGCATGTTTTTTATGGCTGAGTACATGAAAATGGTTTCATTCAGCGCCATCTTTGCTACTTTCTTTTTAGGTGGCTATTTGGGGCCATTTGTGGACCAATTGCCAGCCTTGGGTTTTGTCTATTTGCTGATTAAAATCATCTTCTGCTTGTTCTTGATGATTTGGATTCGGGCTTCGCTGCCGCGTCTCCGTTACGATCAGCTAATGGCTATGGGCTGGAAAACGTTATTGCCAGTTTCCGTCTTAAACTTCATCATTGTCGCAATTTTCATTTTATTGCGACAGGATGGGTACCTGGCATTTTTAGGGCTTAACTAACGTATAACAGGAGATAAGTCACCGAATCAGGTGTCATTACGGAGAGTCATTATTATGATTCAAGCAACGATTGCAATTGCGAAAGGGATGTACACAACGTTGAAGCATATGTTTATGCCGCCTGTGACGATCCAATATCCTGAAGTAAAAAGGCCGGTGCGCAACCGCTACAAGGGCCGTCATGAACTGAAACGATATGACAATGGACTTGAGAAGTGCATTGGCTGTGCTTTGTGTGCTGCGGCTTGCCCGGCAGATGCTATTTTTGTAGAAGCATCTGAGAACACAGATGAGACACGCTTTTCACCTGGTGAACGGTTTGCCAGCACGTATGAAATTAACATGCTGCGCTGCATTTTTTGTGGTTATTGTGAAGATGCCTGTCCGACTGAGGCAATTGTGCTGGAACACGACTACGAACTCAGTTTTTCTGGACGCGCCAGCGCGATTTACACAAAAGATATGTTGATTGTTGATGTCCCAATTAATGCGGTAGGGACGCCGCGACAAGTTGAACCAGGCAGTTTTGACCGGGCCATCCCGGATATGGAAGATCCAAAGTAGGAAGAGGAATATGGGAAGTCCACTTGTATTTGGCATACTGGCTGTGATTGCACTTATTTCGGCCGTGATGATGCTCACGAACCGAAATGCTGTTTATAGTGCATTGTGGTTGGTCTTAAATTTCGCTACGATTGGCGTTTTTTACCTGATTTTGAACGCACCTTTTATTGCGATGGTTCAGATTACGGTTTATGCAGGCGCAATTATGGTGTTGTTCTTGTTTGTGATTATGTTGTTGGGTACAGAACAACTATCAGGTGGTCGTGGTGGCGAATTGTGGCAGCGGGTTGCGGCACTTGTTTTAGGTGTTGTGTTGCTGGGTGTGCTTGGATTGGTTTTGATTCAAGGTGATTCTGTGACCAGTGCAACATCTAGCATGATTGATACCAGCCCAACAGCATTAGGGTTACGTCTTTTTGAAGGGTATGTATTCCCATTTGAAGTGACGGGTATTTTACTGTTGATTGCCATGATTGGTGTTGTTATTCTCAACGAACGAAAGAAGCGAGGCCAAAATGGTTAGCATTGAGTGGTATGTTGGTTTAAGTGCCATTTTGTTCACACTCGGCGCATTGGGCGTTTTGATTCGTAGAAATGCCATTATTGTTTTTATGTCAATTGAAATGATGCTGAATGCAGCTAATTTGCTGTTTGTGGCATTTTCCCGTCATTTAGGCGACCTTGACGGGCAGGTGCTGGTTTTCTTCGTGATTACGGTGGCGGCGGCTGAAGTGGCTGTTGGTCTGGCACTGATTGTGACGATTTTCCGCACGAAGCAAAGCATCAATATTGATGAAATTAATTTGATGAAGGGATAGAGGAGGAGGGTAAATAAAACCATGTTCATGGTTTTATTTACTTAAATTTATGAATACATTTAGTTTAGCCCCTTTGCTTATTATCTTTCCCTTAATTGGCGTCTTGTTTAATGGCCTGGTTGGGCGACGGTTTGTGGTGCAAGACCGTGAAGTGGGTGAGAAGTGGTCTGGTTGGTTTGCCAGCATCATGGCGTTGAGTGCGTTTGCGGTGGCGGTTTCGCTGCTGTTGAGTCTGGTAAGCCATGAGTATCATGCAGTAGTTGTGCCATTTTTTGACTGGATCAATATTCCGTCGGCTCATTTTTATGTGCCGTGGGCGTTTCAAGTTGATACCTTATCGGTGACGATGATGCTGGTGGTGACTGGCGTTGGTTCACTGATTCACATTTATGCCATTGGCTACATGCATGGCGACCCAAATTTTTCCCGGTTTTTCACATATTTGAATCTGTTTTTGTTCTTTATGCTGATTTTGGTATCGGGGAACAGTTACCTGATGCTTTTTGTGGGTTGGGAAGGGGTTGGCCTTTGCTCATTCTTGCTGATTGGTTTTTGGTTTGACCGGTCGGAAGCGGATGGCACGCCGATGAATGCCAATGCAGCACGGAAGGCTTTTGTGGCAAACCGTGTTGGCGACCTGGCAATGATTTTGGCGATGATTCTGACGTTTTGGGCGTTTGGGTCGTTGCAATTTGAGCCTGTGTTTGCGGGTGCAGTGGAGATGTTTGAACACGGGGAAATGGTTGAGTTTGGCTTGTTTAGTGCTTCGTTAGGTGGGGTGTTAACGGCCGTTACCGCTCTCTTCCTCGTTGGTGCAGCCGGTAAATCTGCCCAAATCCCGCTCTATGTTTGGCTGCCAGACGCGATGGCTGGTCCGACACCTGTTTCGGCGCTGATTCATGCGGCGACCATGGTTACATCCGGTATCTACTTGATTGTACGCAGCAATGTGTTTTATGAAATTGTACGTGCCAGTCATATAACCGTTATCGGTTCATTGAGTTCGCCCGATTTGGTGGCAATCGTTGGTGCTTCGACAGCATTGTTTGCTGGTTTGATCGCGTTTACGCAGTTTGATATTAAAAAAGTGCTGGCTTATTCAACGGTGAGTCAGCTTGGGTTTATGATTGCGGCCATTGGGATGGGTGCGTATGTGGCTGGGATGTTCCATCTGATTACCCATGCATTTTTTAAAGGGTTGTTGTTCCTTGGGTCTGGTTCTGTCATTCATGGCATGGAGCATGGCCATCATCATCTCTCGCACGGGCATCATGATGAGCACGACACCTTTGATCCACAAGATATGCGGACGATGGGTGGTTTGCGGCATAAGATGAAGTGGACGTTCTGGACGTACATGGTAGGTGCTTTGGCCCTGGCCGGTATATTCCCGTTTGCTGGGTTCTGGTCGAAGGATGAGATTTTGGCCCATGCAGCGGCGAGTCCAGAGAAAACGGCCGTTTTCACAACCGTCTATTGGTTGTTAACCCTCGCTGCCATTTGCACCGCTTTCTATATGGGGCGCCAAGTAAAAATGACCTTCTTTGGAAATGCGCGTCACGATGCAGCCAAGCATGCCCATGAGAGTACGACAACCATGGTTGTTCCTTTAGTCATTTTGGCAGTGTTGGCAACATTAGGTGGCCTGATGAACTTCCCCAACATTTCATTTGGCGGTGCTGCTGAGGAGAGTCACGCGGTTGTTGAAGATAGTCACGAGGCCGCTGGTGAACATGAATCGGCTGGGTTCAATCTGGCATTAGAGCATTGGCTCGAACATTCAATCACCTCGTTTGAATTGACCGAGGAAAATGTGGTGCATTTGCCGCATACGCCAACTAGTTTGCAATGGCGTGTGGCAATCGTTTCGACACTGCTCGCATTGTTGGCGATTGTCGGCTCATTCTTTGGTTTGTATCGTAACCGACCAGAAAAAGCCGAAGATACTGATCCGATGCCGGGGATTCCCATTATCGGGCCATTTATCTGGTGGTTCCGCATTCTGCCGTTTGAAGCCTTGTACATGGCAACGGTGATTCCGTTTTTCAAATGGGCATCTCGGGTGTTGGCTTACACGATTGATTGGGAAATCTGGCACAATTTTGTACATGAAAACATTATCCGTGACTTCTTTGTGGGGTTTGCGAAGTTTGTAGCAAATAGCCTTGATGCGCAAGGGGTTGACGGTTTGGTGAATGGGGCTGGCAGCGCGACTCGCCGCCTAGCCAATGTATTACGCATGTCGCAATCAGGATATGCCCGCACGTATGCGCTGGGTGTGTTCCTGGGGGCGGTTGTTTTACTGGCTTATTTCTTGTGGCCGGTATTGTTTTGATAAATCGTAGGACAATTTGCTA
>QQUD01000844.1 GCA_008501785.1 Chloroflexota bacterium | reverse complement strand
CCGCATTATGACTCCAGTTTGGATTGGTATACGACCGACGTAGACCGCAAAGTTGCCGCGCTCATTTTGGACGCCGACAGCGTACGCTTCGACGCATCTGACTTGATGCCCGGTGAAGTTGGCGCTGGTTCTTTCTGGAAGAGCATGTCCGATTACGTGAGTGGTTCAACTGATTTGGAGACAGCACTTACTGAAATCGACGCTGCATGGCCTAACAACTAAGTGTAGAAAGAATGGACCAATCTTCTAGATTGGTCCATTCTAACCGCTTCACAAGGGGTGTTTATGATGGAAACCCAAAAAGCTCAAAAGCGCAAAGCTTTTCCCACACATATTGTTGTTTTTCTTGCACCAGCCGTCATTATCTACACGTTATTTATGATCTATCCCCTCATTGATTCGCTGCGTCTGAGCTTTATTTCAAACGAATCGGGCGGGTTTATTGGTTTCGACAACTATAAAACCCTTTTCACGAACGAATTGTGGTCGGTGCGGTTTTGGGCAGCGATCAAAAACAACTTTGTATTCTTTGTGATTCACATGCTGGTGCAGAATCCGATTGGGTTGCTGCTGGCAGCGCTGTTAAGCCGGCGCACGCTGCGTTGGACAGGCGCTTATCGCACCCTGCTTTTTATGCCAACCATGCTGTCTGTTGTGATTATTGGTTTTATCTGGCAGCTCATTCTTAGCCCTTTGTGGGGCGTGTCTGAAGGGTTTATGACCTTTGTCGGCATTGAACAATATTTCCAGCCTTGGTTAGGGCTAGAAGATACTGCGCTGCCGACTTTGGCGCTCATTTCAGTGTGGCAGTTTGTAGGTATTCCGATGATGTTGTTTTATGCAGCGCTGTTGGGTATTCCAGATGAATTGGTAGAAGCAGCTTATGTGGATGGGGCAACAGCGTGGAGTGTTTTTTGGCGCATCAAGTTCCCGCTCATTTTGCCAACGGTGGGTATTGTGGGCATATTGACCTTTGTGGGTAATTTTAATGCGTTTGATTTAATTTATACGGTTAAAGGGGCGCTGGCTGGACCGAATTTCTCGACTGATATTATGGGTACGCTCTTTTTCCGTACATTTTTTGGACAGCAGTTGCAGTTGGGGAATCCTGAAATGGGAGCCACCGTAGCGGCGATGATGCTGCTGATTATTTTGGCTGGGGTGCTGCTTTATCTAGTTGGCTGGCAGCGCCGTATCCAGGCGTATGAGGCATAAGCTATGCAAGCAGAAAAATTACAACGACGATTCAGTGAATCGGTTATTCCCCATACGATTTTATTAGTTTATTTGGCGATTGCGCTGTTTCCGATTTTATTGGTGATTATTAACTCGTTTAAGGCGCGGAAGGCGATTTTTAGCAACCCGGTGATGATACCCACGCCTGGCACGTTTAGCCTGGAGGGGTACGAAACGGTTTGGGAGCGGGCAGGTTTCCCTTTGTACTTTGCTAACAGTCTAACTGTGACGGTCGTTTCTATTTTATTGGTGCTGATTGTGGGGGCGATGGCAGCATTTGCTCTATCAGAGTACCCGTTTCCTGGGAATCCGCTGCTGGGGTTGTATTTGTCGTTGGGGATTATGATTCCAATTCGGTTGGGGACGGTTGGCATTTTACGATTGGTTTCATCGTTGGGATTGGTGAACACGTTGGCGGCGTTGATTTTGGTGTACACGGCACAGGGATTGCCCTTGACGATTTTTGTGCTGCAAAGTTTTATGCAGCAGGTGCCGCGCGAACTAAAAGAGGCGGCTCGGGTCGATGGGGCGAGCGAGTACCGCATTTTTGGACTGGTGCTGCCGATTGTGCGACCTGCAATTGCCACAGTAGCGGTATTTGTGATGATTCCCATTTGGAACGATTTGTGGTTTCCACTGATTTTAGCGCCGGGTGAATCTACGAAAACGGTCACATTAGGTGCTCAGCAATTTTTGGGCCAGTTTGTGAGCGATTGGAATGCTGTTTTGGCCTCGTTGTCGTTGGCAATGATTCCGGTTTTGATTTTGTATTTGATTTTTTCTCGCCAGTTGATTCGCGGGATTACGGCTGGGGCGGTGAAGTAGACAATGCGTGTTGGGATTGTGGGAACGGGGTTTATGGGACAGACGCACGCGGCTGGATGGGCGGCGACCCCGGCGGAAATGGTTGGGGTGGTGTCGAAGAATGAGAATACGGCCGTTTCCCTCACAAAACAATACGGTGGCAACATTTATCCAGATTTAGCCAGGATGCTGCTTGATGTGGACGTGGTCGATATTTGTACGCCTACCTACCTGCATCATGAGATCGCGATGCAGGCTGCGGCGGCTGGCAAACACGTCATTTGCGAAAAACCGCTGGCCCGCACGGTTGAACAGGCTGAAGAAATAATGGCTGCGTGTGAAGCAGCAGGTGTGAAATTGCTGGTGGCGCATGTGGTGCGGTTTTTTCATGATTATGCATTGGCGAAGCAGACAGTGGCAGCGGGGGAAGTTGGGAAGCCAACGATTATTCGACTTAAACGCGGTTCCTTCCAACCCCAAAAATCTGTTAGCAACTGGTTTTTGGATTTTGAAAAGTCTGGTGGGGTGATGCTCGATTTGATGATCCATGATTTTGACTATGCCCGCTGGATTGCCGGGGATGTAGTCCATGTTTATGCTAAGAAGTTTAACAGCAGCCATGCAGGAGCCGACATCACGCACGGTTTGGCAATTTTGACGCATGAAAGTGGCGCTGTTTCACGGGTGGAAGGTTCGTGGTCTTGGACATACCCACAACCGATTTTTCGGACACAGTTGGAAATTGCTGGAGACAATGGGATGGTCCAATTTGATGCGGAACAAGCGGCACCCATTGGTTTGTCACAGCCTCAAATGGGTGGAGAAGCACAAGATGTGCCACTGCTTAGAAGCCCGCTTAGTGAGGACCCGTACACGACACAAATCAAATCGTTTTACGACCATTTGGTAAATGATGCACTGGTGAGAATAACGGCCGTTGACGGTTACAAAGCAGTACAAATTGCGCTAGCCGCTATTGAATCGGCCCAAACCGGTCAAATTGTGGCAATTGATAATTCGGAATAAACCAGGTTTTATGCGTTGTGAAAAAATGAAGGCTCTTTAGGATTTCGTGGGGTTTGGAGTGGAGGCTTTAGCCGGTTCTCACGAGACCGTTCCGGCTAAAGCCTCTACTCCCCTTGATTTTCTGAAGACCCAAAATGGAACAAGGATAGGATTGAGACGGGTTTTTATGATGATTATTGAGAATGGAATGGTTTATACGCCCGAAGGGGTGGTTGAGAATGGGACGGTGGTGGTGGAAAACGGCCGTATTCAAACCATCACCCAATCACAAAAAACGGGGCCGCCCGATTCACAAGTGATTGACGCGGCGGGCCTGTTTGTTGTACCTGGGTTTATTGATTTGCAGTTGAATGGTGGATTTGGTCACGATTTTACGCAGCAGCCTGAGACAATTTGGGAGGTTGCGGCGCAGCTTCCTCAATTTGGCGTGATCAGTTTTTTGCCCACCATCATCACCTCGCCAATGGAAACAGTTGCCGCAGCGCAACAAGTGATGACGCAAGCGCCTGCTGATGGGTTTTGTGGTGCGATGCCGCTTGGTTTGCATTTGGAAGGGCCGTTTTTGAACCCGATAAAGAAAGGGGCGCATGATGTGCGGTGGATGAAACTGCCGTCTTCCGCCCGCACCCAAACCTGGACACGCGACAATCATGTTCGACTGGTCACACTGGCCCCTGAAATGCCCAACGCGCATGAACTGATTCAGTCGCTGGTGGCGAATGGCGTTATGGTGAGTGCTGGGCATTCAATGGCCACGTTTGACGAGGCTGTGGCGGCTTTTGATTCTGGTGTGAGATACGGTACGCATCTGTTTAACGCAATGCCGCCGCTGCACCATCGCAAACCAGGATTAGCAGGGGCGCTGCTGGCTGATGAACGAGTTGCGTATGGTCTGATTCCCGACGGCATTCATGTGCATCCAGGTCTAATCAAGACTGTGTGGCAGGCAGCGGGCGAACGCATGACCGTGGTGACTGACGCTATGGCAGCGATGGGAATGCCCTCTGGTCGGTATCTTCTTGGCGATTTTGAAGTAACGGTCACGGAAACAGATTCCCGTTTGCCTGATGGCACATTGGCAGGCAGCATCGTCACAATGGATGCTGCGCTGCGCAATTTAATGACATTTACCGGCTGCTCACTAGCCGAAGCATTGCCAACGGTAACGCACAATCCAGCAGAATTGCTTGGTCTGCCCCAAAAAGGGCGACTGATGCCTGGTGCTGATGCAGATTTGGTGCTGTTATCGTCTGATTTGCAGGTGCAGATGGTGGTGGGAAACGGCCGTATTATTTACAAAGGTGCGTCGCACTTCTGAAGTGCGTCGCACCTGACGACAGGACAAACTAGATGACACTTTACAACGAAATTCACGAACAGCCAGACGTTTTACGAAACAGTTTTGCGCAAAATATTGAGAACGTAAAGCAAATTGCAGCAGCAATTCCACGTGAGCGTGTGCAGTATGCGTTCATTGCCGCGCGTGGTACATCGGACAATGCGGCGCGGTATGCTAAATATTTATGGGGTGCATACAACCAGCTGCCGGTGACGCTGGCTGCCCCATCTTTGTTTGGCTTGTATCAACAAGCACCGCGATTGGATGGTGCTCTGGTGATTGGCATTTCCCAGTCGGGGCAATCGCCCGATATTGTAAACGTGCTGGTGGAAGGCAAGCGACAAGGTCGCCCGACGCTGGCAATTACGAATGATTCAGAGTCGCCACTGGCGAAAACGGCTGATTTTGTGATCAATATTCATGCGGGTGTGGAAACGGCCGTTGCCGCCACCAAAACCTACACCACCTCACTCCTTGCTATTGCCGTGCTCTCAACTGCGTGGCAAATGGATGATGAGCGGCTGCAATCCTTGCGGCAATTACCGGAATGGGCGTCTGCTGTGCTGGCGCAGGATGCACAGATTGCCAGCCTGGCGCCACGCTATCGCTACATGTCGCAATGTGTGGTGCTGGGGCGTGGTTACAACTATGCTACAGCATTTGAGTGGTCGTTGAAGCTAAAAGAGCTGACTTACGTGGTTGCTGAACCCTATTCATCAGCCGATTTTCGGCATGGCCCCATTGCAATTGTGGAACATGGGTTCCCGGTAATGGCAGTGGCCCCACACGGACAGGTGTTTGCCGATATGGTGCAATTGTTGCAGCGCTTAATGCAAGATCACCGCGCCGAACTGCTGCTCATCTCAAATGATGAAACCCTTTTGGAAAGCGCAACGTCAGCCATTCAACTTCCTCATGATCTGCCGGAATGGCTAACCCCACTGGTAAGCATTTTGCCGGCACAACTGTTTAGTTATTATCTGACAACAGTAAAAGGTTTTAACACAGAAGCGCCGCGTGGGTTGAATAAGGTGACGAAAACGGTGTAAAAAATTGGAGATTGGGAGCGATTGGGAGATTAAATCTCTCAATCGCCCAATCCCCCAATCTCTCCCAATCTCCACAAATCAGCTTGTTTCGCTTTCTTCAATGTGTCTTGATTTTGGATGGTTAGGTGCGGCTGCATGAAACGGCCGTAAACATCTGCAAACCAGGGCGATTTTGCCGGTAAAGGTTCTTGCCATACCCGGCCATAGATTGTGAATGCATCTTCAATTGCGCCATGTTCTAATTTGA
>QQUD01000769.1 GCA_008501785.1 Chloroflexota bacterium | reverse complement strand
GGGGTTGCTCACCGAGAATGTTGATCGCGGTACGCGGTATGATCGGTTCCGCAACCGGTTGATGATTCCGATTCGGGATGGAAACGGCCGTATCGTCGGTTTCGGCGCACGCACATTAGAAAAAGATGGCATTCCCAAATATTTAAACTCCCCGCAAACACCCCTGTTCGACAAAAGCCACCTGCTCTATGGGCTAGATGGCGCAAAGCGCGATATTCGTGAAGCGCGGCAGGTGGTGATTGTTGAAGGATACATGGACGTGATGCAGGCGTGGCAGGCCGGTTTCCGCAACGTGGTGGCCCAAATGGGTACGGCGTTAACCGAACCACAGCTGCGCCAGCTTAAAAAGTACACAAAGCAGTTTGTGATTGCCCTGGATGCAGATGCAGCCGGTGTAAAAGCGACAATGCGCAGCTTGCAAGTGGCGCGTGAAACGTTAGACCGAGAAGTCGAAGTGCGCTTTGATGCGCATGGATTGGTACAGCACGAAGGACGCTTGCAGGCAGATATTCGCATTGTGACGCTGCCGGAAGGGAAAGACCCAGACAATATTATCCAGGATGACCCGGCTGCTTGGCCCAAACTGGTGGCTGAAGCCAAACCAGTTGTGGCCTATGTGATAGATGTCGCCACCCGCGATTTAGATATGGCAGATGCGAAGGGGAAAACGGCCGTTGCCCAACAGGTCATTCCGCTCATTCGAGAGATTAAAGAACCCGTTGAGCGTGACCATTACTGGCAAATGTTGGCCCGTGCCTTGCAAGTAGACGAGCGCTCACTGCGGCAGATGCGACCTGCCCAAACACTTCAGCGCCGATCTGCCCAGCAAAGCACATCCCAGCGCCAAGCTACGCATTCAAGCAAATTAGCTGCGTCTCGTGGCAAACCACAGCACCGATCACCGCACTCAATGCTACCGCCACCGCCAGAACCACCTCCCGATGAGTATTTTTTGGGAGATGATTCGAGGCAATATCAGCAGCAGTCTGTTGTCAACAGTGTTCGCCCTATCGCCTCAAACATGCGTGAAGCCAACTATTTGTGTCAATGTTTGCATTACGCACAAATGCTCGCGTTGGTGAATCAAAAATTGCGGGCAATTGACCAAACGGATGTTGCTGAAGCAGATTTTTCATCTGCGGAAGACCAGGCAATTTTACGACAAATGTACCATTGGACGCAGGGGGTCTCGGTTGCCGCGATAGAGGATTTGTGGGATAGTTTAGACGCGACACTCATTGATCGGGTGAAGTTCTTGTTAGCGTTACCACAAACACCCGAGTCAGAAATAGACAGGTTAGCCGATAAACTTGCATTGTCCGTTCTCGACTGGCGATTAGAAAAGAAAAGCCAATTGGTATCTGCCGTCAAGCAGGTTGTGCGTTCATCTACCGGTCAAACGGATGCTGATGCAAAAGCGATGTATCAGCAGCTCAATGAGTTATCAATAGCAAAGTTACGCATTCATAAGGCACGAGATGCCATGTCTGCATCGAGTCGGAGACGGATGGAGGATACCGTAAACGGCCGTTTTTGATAAACTGTTTTTATGCCAATTCCGATAAACATAGTGGTTACATGTGATCGAATTTAAGGAATTGGCTAAGGGCTTTATTTGGTACAAGTTGAATCAAAATTTTTCCAAAAAAGCCCAAGCCAAATAAGGTGAGTCAGGAATACAGTATGATGGAACTACAGCCCGAACTTGAAAACGAGGATGTCGACATCGACGAATTGGCCGATGAAAATGAAGTCATTGATATTGAAGCACTCGTGAAAAAAGCGAGACGCTCCAAAGAAATCGATGAGTCTGAAGTTCAGGCCTTACTCGCTTCTGCTGACGAAGACCAGGCAGAGCGACTTTATGCTCAATTACAAAAACTCAATGTACGTGTTGTGTCCGCAACAGGTAAGACAGTTGATGGTGGTGGTAGCAACCGCCTTCTCAATAATGCTGCCGAAGATATTGACGACAACGTCGAAAAAACCTATGTGGACAGCGCTGCTGAAGACGACCCCGTACATACTTACTTAAAAGAAATTGGTAAGGTGCCATTATTGGCTCCTGAACAAGAAATCTGGCTATCAACACAGCTTCAAGCTGCTCGTACCTTAGACAAAATTAGCAGCGAAGTTGAACTAGGCGAAGATGTTGATCCGAACAGCATTGAAGAGCAAATAGACTTTCAAGCCATGTTAGTAAACTACGAGAGCTTGCTTGAAAATTATCAACTTGCGCAAGATGCTAGCGTGATTATTGAAGTCTCCCCACCAGAATTCTTGTCCTTAGTGAAAGAAGCGCGCAGGTTACGCCAAACATGGTATTCGTCAGATGGTTCCTACCTGCGTCAATATTTGAATAATGGCAATTGGGGCCAAGATGACGCATGGGCAGGGCTGGCACAGAGCGGCTTTGGCATGTTTACTGCTCTCTATTTGCTACCTTCAGAATTATCGAAAAAGATAACCACTTATTATCAGCAACACGAAAACCTGCCCGACGCTGATACATTCTATGAATGGCTTTCTGACGAAGATGTAAACATCAAGCTCAATGAGTACATGGTGTACGATCTGGCCGAAGAAGCGAAAGACAATCTCACAGGTGCAAACCTGCGCTTGGTTGTCAGCGTTGCCAAACGCTACATGGGACGCGGCATTCATCTGCTCGATCTCGTCCAAGAAGGCAATGTTGGTTTGCTGCGTGCGGTAGAAAAATTTGACCACACAAAAGGGTACAAATTTAGCACCTACGCCACCTGGTGGATTCGTCAAGCAGTCACCCGCGCCATCGCCGATCAAGCCCGCACCATTCGCATCCCTGTGCATATGTTCGAGACCATTAACAAAATCGTCAAGATGCAGCGCGACTTGGTTCAGGTGCTCAATCACGAACCAACTGTTGAAGAATTGGCGCTGGAAATGGATTATCTCACCCCTGAAGAGTCCGGGCAGATCAAAGAAGCACTCAAAAACGAGCAGCCCATTGATCCCGTACTCAATCGCAAATGGCGGCAGGCAATCAGCAAAATCCGTGACATTTTACGCATCTCCATGGACCCCATGTCATTAGAATCGCCGGTTGGTAGTGAAGACGCAACCGAATATGGTGATTTCATTCCTGATGAAGGTGCTTTGGAGCCAGTTGATGCCGCTTCCAAGGAACTGCTGCGTGAACAAATCCGCAACGTACTCGGCTTCCTCAGTGAACGCGAACGTGAAGTTTTAGAAATGCGGTTTGGCTTAAATGACGGGAAAGATCACACGCTTGAAGAGGTGGGCCGTAACTTTGGTGTGACCCGCGAACGGATTCGTCAAATTGAGGCAAAAGCACTGCGAAAACTGCGTCATCCGAGTCGCAGTAAATCTTTACGCGACTATCTTACGTAAATTGGTTTTTATTACAAAAAAGCCCTACAATTCCCAAAAAGCTGTAGGGCTTTTTCTTTTTTCTGAAAAACTTGATAAAAATTAGCTGTTTTTGCTGCTGTATGTTGCTTGTGATAGAATGCACATACGAACTGGAACAATAAAAACTCGGGATGATGTACCTAAATGGAAAATCAAATACTAATCCAATATCTCCCCATAGCTGTCCTTTTGGGAATCTCAATTTTCTTTGCGGTTCTGCTTCCTTTGCTATCTATTAGCCTGGGACCCAAAAGGGTGACAGACCCTACTTCTCGTAGGCTTACGCCTTATGAGTCGGGTATGGTAGCTATCGGTTCGGCCCAGCGCCGTTTACCTGTAAAATTTTATAGAATTGCTGTCCTTTTCATCCTATTTGATGTGGATATTATTCTGTTGGTTCCATGGGCAGTAACATTTCGTAAACTAGGCATGTATGGCCTGGGTGCGATGCTTATTTTTATGTTTCTCTTCATTCTTGGGGACTTATGGGTCTGGAAAAAAGGAATTCTTGAATGGGACTAGAACAAAAACTAGGCAATATGGGTGTTGTCACCCATCGATTGGAAGATTTAGTAAACTGGGGGCGGACCAATTCGATGTGGCCGATTTTGTTTGGTTTAGCTTGCTGCGCCATTGAAATGATGGGTTCACAGGCTGCAAACTATGATGCATCTCGATTTGGGATGGAGTTAAATCGGCCGTCGCCTCGCCAATCTGATCTGATGATTGTGGCAGGTCGTGTGTCGCGTAAAATGGCACCGGTCATTCGCCGTCTTTACGATCAAATGCCCGAACCCAAATGGGTGATCGCTATGGGTGATTGTGCTTCTTCTGGTGGCATTTTCAATAACTATGCCATTGTGCAGGGAGTTGATGAAATCATCCCGGTGGACGTGTATGTGTCTGGTTGTCCACCACGCCCGGAAGGGCTTATTAACGGCATTATGACCCTCCATGAAAGTATTCGTGGTGACAAACTTTCAGATCACGGTTAAAGTAATCATTCAGTTCCGAAAACATTATTTTATTTTCGAACGATTACTAGTGTTCCGACCAGTAAATTTTGACAGATAATACATTGCATCGGAACACTTAAACTGAAACCATTCGCAAATATTTCACCTGACAAAAGATGTTGGTTTCAGTACTAGGAAGAGGAAAACCCAGATGAATAAAGATCAACTGGTTGTCAACAAGATTAAGGCTGCAATTCCAGCAGCGATTGAAGAACTATATGAATTTCGGGGAGAGCAAACAATTTATATCCACAAAAAGCAGTTGAAGGCAGTATGCCAATTGCTGCGAGACGATGAAGCATTGCAATACAGCTTCTTGTCCGATATTTGTGCAGATGATATGTCACCTGATTTCCCCCGTTTTGCGGTTAACTACCATCTTTATTCAATCCCCCAAAATCATCGTATTCGATTGCGCGTGCGCATTGAAGACCCGGATGAAGGCCCAGAAACAATGGGGTCAGTTTGGTCAATCGCTTCCTGGTTGGAACGAGAAGTGTATGACTTGATGGGGGTCAAATTTGAAGGGCACTCCAACATGAACCGCCTCTTCTTACCAGAAGATTGGCAGGGTCATCCACTGCGAAAAGATTATCCATTAGGGTATGAAGAAGTACAGTTCTCCTTTAACTGGCAAGAAATTGACGCGAAAAAGCCATACGCAAAAAAGTAATGCAGAGGCAAGTATGACATTAGCTAGCGGCAGCGATACGATTCAAGAAATTACTGTAGAAGAGATGCGTGCCAAGTTAGGCACGGGAATGGCGATTGATGATGAAGAGAATATGCTGTTGAGCATGGGGCCACAGCATCCAAGTACACACGGCGTGCTGCGGTTGCTGTTAGAGCTTGATGGTGAAACAGTTGTGAATTGCGCACCTGATGTTGGGTTCTTGCATACTGGCATCGAAAAGACGATGGAGTCCAAAACATACACCAAAGGGTTGGTGATGACGGATCGAATGGACTACCTCTCTCCGATGTCTAACAATTTAGGCTATATTTTGGCAGTTGAAAAGCTGCTGGGTGTGGAAGCTACACCGCGTGCGCAGGTAATCCGGGTTTTGTTAGCAGAATTGGCTCGTGTTGCCAGCCATTTGGTTTGGTTGGGAACGGCTTCGCTTGACTTAGCGGCGATGTCGGTTTTCCTTTATTGCTTCCGTGAACGTGAATACATTCTTGACTTATTTGAAATGTGTTCGGGCCAGCGGATGATGGTTAGCTATTTCCGTCCTGGTGGCTTGTGGCGTGATTTGCCAGAAGAGTTCATTCCTGCTGTTGA
>QQUD01000575.1 GCA_008501785.1 Chloroflexota bacterium | reverse complement strand
GGGTATATTCAAAACTCATAGCGTGACCTCCTGATGACGCAGTTCGCCATCAACCCCATCTGGACACTTCATGGGCAGTTGTACAGTAAAGGTAGACCCTTTACCCACTTCACTAGTTACGGTGATGCTCCCACCCATCATCTCACACAAACTTTTACAAATTGCCAGCCCCAACCCACTCCCGCCATGTTTGCGCGTTGTTGAAGAATCGACCTGCACAAACGCATCAAAAATCGTGTCTATCTTTTCTAATGGAACCCCGCCCCCAGTATCGATAATCTGGAAGATCGTGCAATCCAAGTTATGCAGGGTGTTGTTACTTGTTTGTGCGGAAACGGAAAGGGTGACTTGACCATTGTGTGTAAATTTACCCGCATTGCCTAGCAAATTTACTAGCACCTGGCGCACTTTTGCTTGATCGCTCACCATTATTTGATTGTTAGTCTGGAGATCAACAAATAGCTTGTTTCCATTTTCTTCAATAGGCAGACGGGCTGTTGTCACAACTTGATCAACTAATTCAGCAACTGAAAATGGTTCACAAAATAGACTCATACGCCCAGCTTCAATCTTTGAGAGGTCTAGAATATCGCTTATGATCGATAGCAAATGGTTAGCCGCAACACCGATTTGTTGCAGACGAGGCACTACTTTTTCATACCCATATAGTTTGCTTTGTTCTTCAAGCAGTTCGCTATAACCGATAATCGCGGCCAGAGGGGTGCGCAATTCGTGGCTCATCGTTGCTAAAAATGTGCTTTTGGCTCGATTCGCTGTTTCAGCTTTGTCTTTGGCGATAGATAATTCTGATACTAATTGCTGCTCGGCTGTATAAAGCTGCGCGTTGTTGACAGCCAATGCAATATGTGTGGCGGCTGCCTGCATTAATTGCACATGTTCATTTGAAAAGTGATTCTTGTCAGGATGTGACAGGGTAAGAATTCCTGTCACACTATCTTCTTTGTAAATCGGTACAGCTAAAACTGATTGTGCACTATAGGATTGGTTGGGTAGCTGTAGCCAACGATTATCTTGGTTTGTATCTTGAATGAGGGCCATTTTCCGATTTTTGTATACCCAGCCTGCAAGCCCTTCTTTTAAAACGGCCGTTTCCACCGTATGTCGTTCCTGCACAGATGACATTTGTTGTGGCAAGAGGCTGGTTACAACAGTGCCTTCATTGTCAATCAACAACAAACTGCCAGTTTCAGCCTGGGTTACATGTGTTGCAATATCGAGCGTACTTTGCAGTGTTAAATTCAGGTCTGGACTTTGCGAGACGATGTGAGCGATATTAACCAAATTCTCAAATAGCTGCTTTTGCGAACCGAGAGCGGCAACCGCTTGTTTTTGGGTTGTGATGTCGTGCAGGACGAGTAAACGGCCGTTTTCTTCCCCATGATGATCAAACAACAGTGAAATGGTTAAATTCGCATAAAATGGCGCATCGCCATCATACAAGGCCAACTCTTGCCGAAGTTGGTTGGATTGGTAACTTTTTTGCAATGAGGCAAAACGCCCTATAAATAACTCACTTGTAAGACATCCAATGGCTTCACCCCTTGTGACACCAAATAATTGAGCAGCAGCAGGGTTTATATCAACAATTTTTTGCCTTTTGTTGATCACCAACACGATTTCAGTCATCTTTTCTAAAACCACATCGCGGGCGAAAGGGGTGATGTCTAATAAGCTTAATCGTTGTAAGGTCCAGCCGAGCAGAACGGCCGTTATTGCAAATCCAAACGGGGTCAAGTCCAACTGCGGCACAGGCGTTAGTCCCGCCACATACAATCCATTGCCAATCCAGGGCAGGAGCATCGCAAATAAGATGCCCCACACCTGCCTGTTATACAATTCAGGCATGCGCCGCACAGTACGCAGCAGAACCACAGTCGCCAAAAGCAGCGATAAATAAGAATAAAAAATAATGACCCAAAACATGGGTCCATAAGTCAATGACAAATTTAAAAATGGGCCGCTGTCATCTAAACCCACTCGCTGATACACCCATCCCAAATTTGGTTCTAACCAAACAGCAATCAACACCAGCCAGGGCAGAATCAAAGGGATCACCATAAATTTTCGAGGCCAACGCCATTTACGAGCATATTGCAAACTGAAAATGAGCAGCATGATCGACACATGCGTAATGCCCAGATATTGCACCTTTGCCCAAAATAGTTTAGAAGTGAGCGTCATCGCCCCAATTTCCATGGCGTAACCAAAACACCAAATGCTAGCTGACAATGCCATCAGACCAAACGCAAACGAACCGGCCGATTTTCGTTTTTGCCAGATTGGGATAAGCAAAGCACCAGTTATCGCTGCACCAATAAATAAGGGGAGCGTGTAGGGGTTATAAGTCCAGTACATGAATAGTTTCATACCTGAGATGGATACCTGTGGGTACTCAAAAGCAGGTAAACCAAAATGATCGTTTTATAAAAGATAGTCACTTATTCCGACACTTAAATAGCAGAAAGGTCACTAATAACTAAATTTTCATTTGATTATGACTATTTTTCAATGGTCAAATAGTCATTTGAAGCTGACAAATCTCGCCCGAATGCATGACAATTGTTACGGGACGATCTTGACAGCTCGTGTAAAATATTGACGGTGCCCGCTTTCGTATGAGCGAAGGCGCACTTCCACTAAATTTTCGGAGGTACCCCGTGAGTTCTAACAAACCACAACGTATTTTAATTGCCGGCGCGGCCGGCCGTGATTTTCATGATTTCAACACTGCCTTTCGGCACAATGACCAGTATCAGGTTGTTGCGTTTACGGCGACACAAATCCCCAACATTGATGGGCGTGTCTATCCCGCAGCTCTTTCTGGTCCACTTTATCCAGAAGGCATTCCGATTCACCCAGAAAGTGAACTGGAAGAACTGATTGCTAAATATCAGATCGATGATGTATTTTTCTCCTATTCAGATGTTTCTCACGAATATGTGATGCATTTGGCTTCTCGTGTAATGGCGACCGGCGCTGGTTTCCGCTTTTTAGGACCGCGTCAATCCATGATTAAATCCAAGAAACCAATGGTTTCTGTTTGTGCAGTACGCACCGGCTGTGGCAAAAGCCAAACGTCACGCCACATCCTTTCCATTTTGCAAGACGAATTAGGTTATGAAAAAGTGGTTGCCATTCGCCACCCCATGCCGTATGGAGACCTGGCAGCACAAGCTGTACAGCGTTTTGCCAGCTACGATGATATGGACATGCACAACTGCACCATCGAAGAGCGTGAAGAGTATGAACCATACGTAGAACGGGGCGCTGTGATTTACGCTGGCGTTGATTACGAAGCGATTTTGCGTCAGGCAGAAGCCGAAGCTGACATCATCATTTGGGATGGCGGCAACAACGATGTGCCGTTCTACGCCTCAGATTTCCATATTGTGGTTACAGACCCACATCGTCCTGGTCATGAGCTGCGTTATCATCCAGGCGAAACGAATTTGCGTATGGCCGATGTAGTGGTCATGAATAAAGTGGATACGGCCGATTACGCCAACGTGATTGATGTACAGCAAAACATCCGTAAAGTGAATCCCAATGCAGCCATTGTCAAAGCCGCTTCACCAATCTTTGTCGATGATCCGGCAGCGATTCGCGGCAAGAAAGTACTGGTTGTGGAAGATGGCCCAACATTGACCCACGGCGAAATGGCTTATGGTGCTGGTGTGGTTGCAGCACAGATGTTTGATGCAGATGAAATCATTGACCCACGTCCTTATGCTGTACGCACGATTACCGCCACCTACGAAAAATATCCTGGCACTGGCGCAGTCTTGCCCGCAATGGGATACGGCAAAGAGCAAATGGCCGACCTCGAAGAAACGATCAACCGTTCTCCAGTAGACATGGTGATTGTGGCGACGCCAATTGACTTGGGACGTTTGATTGACATTAAACTGCCAAGCCAACGGGTGCAATATGAATTGCAGCCAATAGGTCAACCTTCTTTGAAAGAGTTATTGAAGGCAAAGTTTGGCAAATAGAGCTGATATACTTGAATCGTTTACCAAATTAGTGTGAAATCAAAAACCGAGTTTCTGTCAGAAACTCGGTTTTTTAGTCTGTTTTTGTGGAGCGGCTGGCGAAAAAGCCTGCGGCAATGCCGATAAGTGCGGCTAGAATCATGCCCAGGTTGTAGGGGAGGGGTTTGGCGATAACGGCCGTTACTCCCGCACTCATCGCAGCCAACACCGTTGGCCGATCATTGAGCGACATAAAAATGAGCGCCATAAACGTGAGCGGGATGGAAAAATCGAGTGACCAACTTGCCGGAATTTGTGCGCCAACTAGCACACCAACAATTGTGCTTGACTGCCACACCAGCCACAAGATGAAACCTGACCCAATGTAGAACCATGAGCGAAACGGCCGTTTCACATTCTGCTTATCCTGCCCATCCTGCCCGCCCTGATTGTAAGACACAATTGAAATTGCGTAAGCCTGATCGGTGAGTAAATACGCCAATGGCATTCGCTCACGCGCTGAATGCTGCTGCAAGTGTGGAGCAAGCGACGCGCTGTAGATAAAAAAGCGCAAGTTGATAAAAAATGTGGATACTAAAATGATGAGAATTGGCGTGTTTGTGCTGATAAGCTGCAAGGCGACAAGCTGTGCAGCCCCGGCAAAAACGATCAGCGACATGCCGATGCCTTCGATTGGGGTGAGGTTGATGTTAACGGCCGTTACCCCCGAAATCATCGCAAATGGCACCACGCCCAACAGTACAGGCAAGCTTGCTTTGATGCCATTGATAAATTCAGTGCGTCGTGAAGGCATGGGGGGATTATAACGGCCGTTTGCCATATTGTCTTTTGATGGGGTGTAAGCATTCCAAATGCCATATCCAGTTGTGCTCGATTCAAAAAAAGAGGACATCATTTCTGACATCCTCTTTAGGCGGAGAGGGTGGGATTCGAACCCACGGTGACCGTAAAGCCACAGTGCTTTTCGAGAGCACCCCAATCGTCCACTCTGGCACCTCTCCGTAGAAAAGTGAAAAGTGAATAGTGGTTAGTGATTAGTAAGAAGAAACTTCTAACCACTATTCACTTCTTACTTCTTAATATGTGAAAGAACTGCTGTAACAACGCTGCCGCTTCATCTTTTAACACGCCGCGTGTGATGTTGACGGTGTGGTTGAAGCCAATTGCGCCGAGGACATCAACGATGGTGCCGTCTGCACCAAATCGTGCGTCTTTGGCTCCGTAAACGAGCCGAGGGAGCCGTGCTTGAATCATGGCTCCGGCACACATTGGGCAAGGCTCTAACGTGCAATAAAGCGTCACATTAATTAGCCGCCAATTGTTAACGGTGGTGGCTGCTTCACGTAGAGCAATCATTTCGGCATGAGCCGTTGGGTCTTGCGCATCTTCTTTGCGGTTGAAGCCAGCACCAACAATGGTGCCATCTTTTACCGCCACAGCCCCAACTGGGACTTCGCCCATGGCTACTGCCTGTGCCGCCAAGTCTAGCGCAACCCGCATCCATTTTTCGTCAATAGCCTGTTGATTTTCATTTGTTTCGTTGATAATGTGCAAATTTGTCACAGCGGCGTGATTATAACAGTGTGAGGGTAATTTATCAATTGAAAATCCGTAGGACAAAACGCTGGTCTTGTACCAACCTGCGGTTGGTTTAGACAAAACAGCGTTTTGTCCTACGAGTTACGTTGGGGTGAACAT
>QQUD01000480.1 GCA_008501785.1 Chloroflexota bacterium | reverse complement strand
ACAACGATTGGCGTTCCCCACACATCTCCGTTCACATCCAAAGCACGAACGTATCGCAATTCATGATCACAACAAGATTGTTTATAGATTATGGCTGGATTCCCGTTAATGATTTTCATCACGGGGGACAATCCTAATTCATTAATCTCATTGACTCCTTCAGCACCGTCAACCATCATCGGGGATCCCCAACGGCTTCCATCAATATCTAATGCACGAACATATTTCAGGTCTTCTTCTGTGTCATCATAGTAGCTAACAGCCGGGTTGCCGTTCACAATTACATGAGAACTATAGCTGCCAACATTAAAATAATCGTCTAATGTAAGCGTCACTGCAGGGGCTGATTGATAAACCTGTAGTTCAAATCCTGTTGTCGTGACATTCTGTACCGAAAAATGAGTACCGGCAATCACATTTGTATCATTTGTCATCGGGCTGACGGCTATCACAGGCGGCTCGCTAAAAGGTGCACCAAACGAGATGGGAATTTGCAGCAGCGTGCTTCCGAACGTTTCTGCTCTCGGAAGTGCAACCGTACCCGCCTGAACGGCCGTATTGCTAGTCCCCCCCGGCAGCGTGACACTGTTTCCTTGATCAATAGACAGTACATTGCCATTCAGCGTCAGGGTTTGCAATTCATTTGCCGGATCGGCATCTGCATCTTCACCATAAAGCGCATAGGGAACGGCCGTTATTCGCTGCATTGGAGTCAATGCAGTCAACGATGATTCACCATCAGCCGCCACCCATATTTGCAACCATCGCGCATCTCCATTAAACACGCCTTCCCCAAAATCTAGCACGACCATAAACAATCCATCATCTACTATCACATCTTCAGCAGCAAAGCTGCTACCAACTTGGGTTGCATTAACCGAATCTGCCCCATCCCACAGTCGAAATTCAAAATCAAAAACACCGTTAGCAGGAGCACCATCCTGAATGAGTTCTCCCTGATACGTAAAAGCTGTGGCGAAAGAAGAAACATTATTCTGCCCACTTGCTCCTTGAAGGCGTCTGACCACCAGTAAAAGCATTAATATCCCGCATACCAACAGCAGGAGACTCTCTGTTCGGAAAATTCTTATTTCTATTGTTTGTGTATTCTTAGATAGATTGATGCGCACGAACCCCCTCCTAATTTTACCATATCAAAAAAAGATACAAAATAGCCGCATTTGCTCCATAAAAAATTCTATTCATTTACGATTACAGACACAATTAAGGCTATCTTATTTTTGTAATAACATCTTATGCAACCACGAAACAACATCCAGGAGGGGACCAGAAATATCATTTTAATCTGTAATCGAAAGATTTGTCAGGATGGGGTGGCGGGGGGGGAACGGGATTAGGGTTGGCCTCGATTTCGGTGAGCAGGTGGTGGATGGCGGTGTTGAGTTGGGCATCGGAGCCGTTGAATGTGGCATGGGGCAAGTTGTCAACGACGATGTCGGGGTCTACGCCGTGCCCTTCAATCAGCCAGTCGCCTGCGGCATCGTAGACGCCAGTTTGGGCAGCAGTGGCAATGCCTTTGTCTACCAAATGATTGTTGCGCGACAGCCAGATTTCACCACCCCAGGTGCGGGTACCAATCAGCTTGCCCAATCCCAGGCGGCGGAACCCATCTGCAAATACTTCGCCATCTGAGGAAGTGCGCTCGTTGCAAATGACGACCATTTGCCCACGAAAAGCGTAATGCATGTTCCAGCTTGGTTTGCCGACACGTGGCTGCCAATAGAACCAGGCACGGCGCAGCAGTTTGCCCAATATCCAACTATCAATATTGCCGCCGCGATTGTGGCGTACGTCAATAATCAACCCTTCCCGATTGAAAACGGCATAAAAATGTTCGGCCCATTCTGTATAGTTTTCACCGCTCATGGCGCGGAGATGCACGTAGCCAAGCCGCCCGTTTCCTTTTTCGTCAACGTGCAGGCGATTGAGGTATTCCCACTCGCCATAACGGAGGTCGGTTTCTTTGGCAGTGGAGATGGGGATGATGATTTTGTCGGTGGAGGTGTCGGAATCGGCCACGTCGGCTCCGCTCAGTGCAGGCATTTTCACCCTCACCCTGACTTGATTGCCCGCCTGATTACGCAACAACAGCGCCGGATGCGCGACTGACAAAGTGGAAACGCCATTAATCATCTGCACAATGCTGCCTTCGGAAATATTAACTTCAGGTCGCGCTAACGGAGCCAGCCGCTCTGGATAATCAGGCTCAGACCGGTAAATGTGCTCAATTCGGTAGCCACCGGCGGCTTCATCGCGCACCCAGGTGGCACCCAGCGCCGCCAGCCTAATTCTGTCTTGCCCGCGACGTGCATCACCAGTATGCACAAACGTGTGCAATGCGGCCATTTCACCCACCACCTGCATAATAAGGTGGTCAAGTTCATACCGGTCTGTGACGCGATTAACCAAAGGCAGATGGCGATCTAACAAACCTTGCCAATCGATGCCATGCAGATTGGGATCATAGAAGTAATCGCGTTCTAGCCGCCACGCCTCAATGAACATTTGCCGCCATTCCTGCTGCAAATCGACATCGAAGGTCCAGCCGGAAAGGTTCACCCATTTTTTATCATCTGGTTTGGGTGGTTTGCCAGTGGCATTGAAGCGATAAAATCGATTGTTTTGACGCACCGCTATTTTTTCACCATCATGAGAGAGGCTGTATCCCTTGATGTCTCGCGCCAACGGAATCGGCTCGATCTTTTTGTTTTTGATTTCTAGCGCGGCCAGATTATATTTTCCGTTTTGCCCAGGCGTTTTTTCTAACCAAAACAGCGCTTTTTTATTAACGGAAAGTCCCACATAGTTTCCTGGGGCCAGCGGCACCTCATACAAGCGCTGTGAAAGTCCTTCAAATTCTATTTCAACGGCACATGGCTCTTCTTTTTTCTCGCAATCTTTTTTATCAGTGGAACTTTTCTTTTCAACTTCTTTGTACAGCTCATCATCGGGTTGGAAGGGTAGACGGGTCTCTTTTTGCAGGGCAATTTGGTAGATTTTTGTGGTTTTGTCAAAGTAAGGGTCTGGTTGACGCGCCCCCCAAGGGCTGGGAACGAGTGAGTTGAAATGGCGATCTGAGAGGAAGTAGAGCCATTGTCCGTCGGGACTCCATTGGGGATTGTAGGAGTAAACACGGTCTGAGGTAACGGCCGTTATCCCCCCATCTTCTACGCTGTAAATCATAATTTGCACATTCGTGTTGTCTGCCATTTGCGTAAAGGCCAACCAGCGGCTGTCTGGCGACCAACTGACATTAAAAATCATCTCCATATCAGAAGCAACAACCAGTTTAGGGTCGCGGTTTTCTATATTGACCACCCAAAGCTGTTGATCGCGGTCGGTGTAGGCAAACCATTTGCCATCTGGCGAAGGCTGTGGGCGATGGCGAAACCCAGGCCCTGCATCGGTCAACTGTTCAGGTGTGCCCAACCCATCGGCAGGGAGTTTGTAATAGTCTAGCTCACCAGATGCGTCGGACAAGGCAAAAATTGATTTGCCATCTGGGGAAAAAGTGGCGCTGCGATATCGGGCATGGCTGCTTCGAGTAAGTTGTATGAAACGGCCGTGTTCTACCGGTGCCACAAACACCTTGCCACGTGTGGTGAATACAACCCGATCCCCATCCGGTGACAAACTCCAATGGCTCAGATAGTTGATGGGGTTTTTCACCCAACGATGGCGTGTTTGGTCCAGATCAGAAGCCAGGGTGATGTCTAGCAGGGTTGTTTCAGCCATATCAATTGCGTACAAATAGAGGTCTGCGCCAAGCTGGTACACAATTTTGCCATTGTGCAAAGCAGGTGCATGAATGTCCCAGCCTTTATGCTCAGTATGCTGCTGCAAATCATCGCCGTTTTCATCCATTGACCACAGGTTCATGGTGCCGTCGCGGTCGGTGGCGAAATAGAGACGGCCGTTCCACCACATCGGAGTTTTGCTGGTGCCTGCGTAATCGGCCGTTAAGGGGATAGCTTCATCAGCTCCACTTGTGAATTTCCAGATGTTCTGCACCGTCCCACCTTTGTAGCGCTTGGTGAAGCTGCCCTGGAATGGCAATCGTGTGAAGTAGAGTGTTTTGCCAGACGCATCATAGCTGCCATCACTGGCCTGCGCGAGTGGAATCAGGGTCGTTGCACCAGATTCAAGGTCAATGGTACACAGTTGAGTGTTTGGTAAAGTGGCGTAGCGCGTGGTGCTGTAGATAATTTTGCCGTCCGGCGTCCATCCTACCACCAATGCCTGTCCATCTTCAAACGTGTGGCGCTGTGGTCGCCCGCCGCTGACGGGCATGGTGTAGACTTCGGTGGGGCCTTCGTATTGGGCAGAAAAGGCGAGAATACGGCCGTTTGGCGACACCGCTGCATGTGATTCAACACCATGATGCGTGGTCAGGCGACGCGCTGTGCCACCACGAACGGAAACCTGCCACAAATCACCTTCAGCAGTAAAAATAACCGATTTTTTATGAATGGTTGGAAAGCGATAAAAGCCTTGAATGGGGTCTGTATTTGTATTGTTCATTAATTGCAAAACCTATCAGAAAGGAAAACAACAAGTGATGTTGATTTCAAAGATTTATAGTCGTTAGCCAGAAAATAATGAATTGTGCATACTGAATTGTGAATTGTGAATGAGGTCTCCTACTTCACAATTTATTATTCACGATTACTTATTCATTATTCTCCTCTTCCTATCAAATATTGTTGTACTTGCTGCCACATCACATCAAGCTGATCGTGGAGGGGATGGTCAGCATCGACTGCAATTAAGTTTACATGGTCGGGGTATTGGGCCGCATATTTCTGACTATGCGCAATGGGAACGACGTCATCAAAACGGCCGTGAATGATCGTGATGGGCACAGGGGGCGGCACAGGCACTCGGTACAACAAGCCATCGATATCCATTTCAGCTCGCAGCGGTATTTTTTGCTCAAAGGCGTAATGTTGCACCAGCTCGGTCTGATTTGGGTCCAAAGTACGGGCAACTTCCTCTTCGCGGCTGCCCGAAAAGTAGGAGAGTGCTGGAGCCATTAACAGCAGCCGGTCGATACCACCATATCTGTGTGCGTAGTTTAGCCCCACTAACGCCCCCATTGAGCTACCAATGAGCGACACATTTTCGAGCTGGCGATCCACAATAGTTTGACGCAGGCGATTGATCATGCCTGTAACGGTCATGTATTCAAAGTCGGTGGGCGTGGGATTAAAGTCAAACGCATGAAATGAACTGTTTGGATATTTTTCAAATTTTGGGCGCAAAAACCGCGCTTTGGTTGAGTTGCCAGAAGAGGCGAATCCGTGCAGCAAGATGATGTTTTGCAAAATGGCCTTCCTGTTTTAATTTGCTTCCCAGGAACTATCGACCAATGACAAAAGCAATAGGTCCCCTCAGCTTCCGGGAAGTTTAAACCTTTAAACTTTGCAGGTGAAAATGATAAACGGCCGTTTTGTCCCCTCATGAACGAACGCCTGACCTGGCTGGAACCCATTCTGCTGCCACACCCGTTGGGCACGTTCGTTAAACGTGGCAATCGTCACTCGCAGCAATGTTGGCCGAAACATTTCCATCCCAAACTGAATAACTGCCTGCACAAAGATAGCCCCCAACCCCTTACCCGTCAAATTTGGATGGATGCCCATCCCAATGTCTAATGCTGGCTGCGAATAGTCACCACCAGGCACCTGTCCATCTTCACCAAAGCTACAAAAGCCGACAACGCCTTCTTTTGGCAGCGTCATTTCATAAAATTGATGTGCCGGATTGAGCAAGTAGGCAATCGTTGCAGCAGCATCAGCGGGATCATCAGAAGCCATATTGTAGATGTGGTATGGGCGTGGATAATGCCAATTTAAGAGAAGGGGGGCTGTACTGCGGGTTATGGTAGAAATTTTCAAAGAATGGACAAGTTGTTTGGATCGATCATTCATGGTTAGCAGATTCGTTTTTAGGATGATGCAAAATATCTGAACTGTCAGGATTATACCCAATTGAGACGTGGGATGCCTGATCTTGGATGAACGTGAATAACGGCCGTATCACAGAATCTGGCACATTGATACGATGCACAGAATTGTCATTCAACCAAAAATAGAGCGTAGACATTTGAATCATCCCATTACCGTCTGCTAACTCAGGGGCGAGAGGTGGCATTTCATAGACCCACATCACATCACTCAGGCTGTTGCTTAATAACTGTCGCAATTCCGTGTAATTGGAATTGTCGAAACGATTGATCCGTCGTAAGTAATATAAGCCAAGGGTAATAATGGCACTCACAAGAATGACAAAGAAGGTGGTACCCCAAGCCGAATTATTGCCCCAATGCCAAAATACCATGCCAAATAAAAACAAGCCAAATGCTAACACAATTAGATAGATGGTGGCGTGTATGGCACGTGTTTGCGGCCACACTTTAGCAAAAAATGCGTCAATAGAATCAACTTTTTTGCGCGACTGCCACCAGGGCCAAATCAAATTGGTCACGCCAATAGACAGGAACAACGCTATTGGCAACCAGAGGAAGGGAGACGGCCGTTTTGCCATTTGAGCTAAATATACGACTAAAAATATAACGCTCAAGAGTAATGAGCCTGCACCAGACAAACGAATCCATTTCATAACACTACCCAGGTTTTTTTATGATGAACGTAGTTTTCCAATACGAAAAGCAACAACAGGTGAAAAGTAATCAAGGAAGATAATTAAAAATTATTATAACATAGGCGCTCAAACGGCCGTTTAACCTAAATTACACATTAGGCTTTCTAACTATCAATATTATGTCACGCAAAGTCGCAAAGATGTTAAGATTTACCCCCTCCTCACCTTCGCTCCTTTGGTGAAACTTCTTATGTTTAATTTTCTCTTTCAAACCCGATCAGGATAATTTGTGAAGATGCCATCAACCCTCCATTGACGCATTCGTTCAATATCATCAGGTTCATTAACGGTGTAAACATAGACTTGAAGCCCCTGGTCATGCGCATTTTGCACAAAGGTCTCGGTTACAGCCATCAGCCACGGGTTAATAGAAAATGCATTCATTTCTTTCACGACCTGTGCCAGATCATCTGGCTCGTGGAAAATCAATGCGCCAATCTTAATACGGTCATCGAGCTGTTGCACAGTTCGCAGCATAGTGTGGTCAAACGATGAAACCAAAATATTGTCGTATGACCAGCCGTTCTCGATTTGGTCGTGAATGAAGTTGACGGTGGAAACGGCCGTTTTCGGTCCCTTCAACTCAACATTGATGCCCACTCGTTTATCCACAAGGTCAAAAACCTCGCGTAAAAACGGAATTTTCTCACCCCGACCAGCATCCAAAGAGCGCAAGGTGTCCAACGACTGCTCCATCACCGCCCCTGCCCCATTCGTCGTGCGCTCCAGCAGTGGATCATGAATCACAATCAGTTCACCTTCCACTAGATATACATCGACCTCAACCCAATCAGCACCCATTTCAATCGCTTTGTTAATAGACAATAGTGTATTTTCAGGTGCATGACCCATCGCACCCCGGTGCCCAATACACAACATTTTATGAGTTTGTTTTGTTGACATGACAAATCTCCTGTTAAAAAATAATTATCTCTATTTTACAGGATTTCTAGCATTCGTAGGGCAAGATGCTGTCTTGCCCTGGTATAGAGTCTACACATTGGACAAAACAGCATTTTGTCCTACGATTTTTTCCATCTATTAGGGAATGAGCAATTCTTGACCCGTCGCAATAGTGTTGTCAGTCAACCCATTGGCGGCACGCAAAACATCTACAGACACACCAAATCGCCGTGCAATCGAAAACAACGTATCCCCTTGCTGCACCTGGTATCGCATTGGCTGTGCGGTAGCTACCGGGTCAGCCAATGCTTGCAAACCGGCCATAGCCGCCTCGCCATTTGCATTGATTGCCAATGCTTGTTCAAATTGCAATTTTGCCCCAGCTTCGTCACCTTGCTCCAACATTTGGTATCCATAGTTGACATGCGCAGCATATAGTTTTTCGCTCATTTCTGAATAGCTGGCGTCAATCGCCAAAATTTGCTCAATGATGTCAATTGTTGCCGACCAATTTTCTTGCGACCAGGGTTCATGAATCTGTTCAGCCAGAGCATCGGCGGGTGTTATTTCGGGTGGCGATGCTGTTGGTTGAGGGAGTGGCGTTGGTGCCTGTGGTAAGTCAGCTAATACCGTACCATTCGCGTATGGAGATGTGTACAGGAGTAAATCCAATGTCAACGTATCCGTTTCAGAGCCATCTGCCATTTGTAAATTGGCGAGTTGGATGCTGGAAACGGCCGTTTCCCTCAACCGTGCCACAAAATCCATCAACTGCACCATCTCACCAGACAATGACAGCCGAAATTGGCGCACATCATAAACCGATTTCTGACCATCATTTGCCGATGGCTGCGCCTGCAAGTCAACGATATTCACACCACTGGCATCAGCATAATTTGCCAGGTTTTGCAGCAAATCGGCCGCTTGCTGTTCTGTTAAAAAAAGCGCAGCCGCTTCATCTGCGTTATCCGGGACCGGGAAATTGGGTGCGTCAGATGATGCATCCGTGTTCGGTACATCTTGTGCCGGTTGGCTGATGGCAGCTTCAGCAGCATCCAACCGGGTCATCAACGCCGTTCTGGTCTGCCATTGCGGCCACAAAACTATGCCAGCAAACAGTAAATACCCAACCAACAGCAGCGCAATCATCACAACTGCCAGCAGTGTCAATATATTTTCACGAAAATATGCAATCATACTTGTGTTCCGATTCATCAATCCCCCAATTCAACCACTATCACAAATTCAACCAAACCCTTACCCTGAAATGCAGTCCGTTTACCCACATTCACAGCAGGTTTGTTGGCTGTCTGCCAGTCAGAATTAAGGCTGCTGCTTGCCGGGGCAGTCACGTTTAGCGTCACTGGGATTTCTTTTTCACATACCGTTGACCATGAAAACGTGATGCTGCCTTCGTGCAGCCCTTCGGCTAAGTCTGTGCTGTTCGCAGAAACTGTTAAATTAGCTGGTGTGGTTCCGGTGAGCAAATCGAGCGAAAGCCAAGGTGTGTCAGAAACGGCCGTCCACGAAACAACATTCGTCGCCGTTAGCGCAACCAATTCTGTCGCCGGCTCAGTTGCATCTGAAGCCAATGTGAAATCAAGTTGCTCAACATTGAGCTGTAAATCCGGTAGCTCAACAAGTGACAGCGTGTAATATTTATCGGGTTCAAATTGTGGGGTTACATTTTCAAGATGGATAACGGCCGTTTCTCCATCCTGTTCTGCAGTCGTTGTAAAACAAACAGCCGATGCAAAATTACCCGAACCAGATGGCGCATAATCATCATTTTCCCAACTGGTTTCACCCAGAGAAACAACCATTTTTGTGTCAATACCAACTGCCAATTCACTCGTTTGTACTTCGTAAACACGTTCACCTTTTACGGCAAACTGAACATTGTCACCATCACTAGTCGGGTAAAAACTGTGAGCCTGTGTTTCCCCAACTGCAATCAACGGAGCGTCCACCTCATCTGGCTCAAAATCGTCACGCAAATCGGGGGTAGCTGTGGGCGGGGTCGATGGAATCGGCGTGTTAGTGGAAACGGCCGTATTCGTCAACGTCGGTGTTAGGGTCGGTGTGCTGGGCGTTACCGGAACCGATGTCGGGGTCACAGTCGGCACAATTTCTTGAACCAGCACTTGATAATATTTATCAGCACCATACGCCCCGCGATTCGTAATCCGCACCAGCACCGAAATATCTGCATCATCAGGAGCCTGCACCGTCACCGAAGAAGCCAGCGTACCCAAAGATGCGTCATCGTTGGTCAGCGTGGTTTCACCATGCGACACTGTCAAAAACGTATCAACACCAGCCGTCAAATTTTGTGTATAAACGCGATAGGTTCGGCCAGCTTTCGCTAAAAAGGTGACCAAATCAACATCAAAAGTAGGATAAAAATTGTGGCGCTGTATGTCATTCAAAAACAAGGTCTTTGCTACCGTGTCATCCCACTCAAAATCATCCCGCAAATCAGGTGTTGGTGTCCAGGTGGGCAGCGGCGTTGAGGTAATGGTTGGGGTAGGGCTAACGGTCGGCACACCGGGAACGGCCGTTGTTGTTCCCACAATTTCCACAACCCGCGTCGTGTCAATCAACGGCGTCGGCGTTTCTGCACCCGCAGCCACCACAATCGACTCCACCTGCACGCGCTTAAACGCACCCGATGTTTCGAGACTACGCGCATACGCAACCACAAGCGCATCGTTTGCCGCTTGCCCAGAGATAAAAAGCTGGTTATCAACTTGATTGATGCCAGTGATAGTAATTTCGGATGGGTTGTAGGTACGAATAAAATTCATGGCCGCAGGCCAGTTAATATTGTCGGTGAGGAGTGTGGCGGAAACGGCCGTTGTCTGTGCCACCTGCGTTGCCAAAGGCAGCGGCGTGGGCGCACTGGCTAAAGCCGTCTCCAAAGGAGCCAGCTCTGATTGCAGCGAACTGACATCATCTTGCAGCGCTGCCCCAATAAAATAAAGCGGCACAAATAATATGATCAATCCAAGAGCAATTAACCACAATATTTGGGGAAGACCAAGCCTTGCTAAACGACTAAAAATTAAACCAGATTCTTCATCAAACGAGTTTCGGGATAACACAATAATCTTCTCTCATTCACCTAGGTGCGACGCACTTTCTGCAATAATGCTTATAAAAGCACACGACAAAAAGTGCGTCGCACCTTACATAAATCCAAAAATTTCAATTGTCATTATGTCACATTGAGAGAAAAATTACTGTGAAAGGAACGCAGGTTCATCGTGAAAAAGGCGTGGAATAAATCACCACCTGAGCGTTCATCCCAGCGTGTAAAAGAAACTCTATAGTTTACCAATTGCCCAGAGTATTGCAACGATTTGTGGGGACAAAATATCTGCCGCACCCGCCGAGGGCTGAAGCCCCTGGCTACGAGGTGGAAGGCCCTCCGGGCCTGACTGATTCTTAGCCCTGAAAGGGCTTTCTTCTCGTAGATGGGGCGTTATGAACGTTAAGAAAATAAAACGGTAATAGGGAACTTGTCATTCCCGCGCAGGCGGGAATCCATGACGTAGTCGAGTAGATTCCCGCCTGCGCGGGAATGACAGGGCCACATTTTGTAGTTTTCTATTACCTGATTATTTATTTAACTTCCATCACGCCTCATCGAAGGTGGCAAATTATCGTCTGTTCATTTGTCCCCACGATTTCTTGCTATACTCTGTTGCCATTTTTATCTGTGCAAATCTGTGTTAATCTGTGTCCTATCTCATTTTGGACTAACTGAAAGCATGACTGCAAAAATTCTGATTATTGACGATGAAGAAAACATTCTGAACCTGGTGACGGCTTACCTGCGGCCTGAAGGGTATGAGATTCGGACGGAGCAAAACGGCCGTTTTGGTCTCCAAACCGCACTAACTTTTAATCCACACCTGATTGTGCTGGACATCATGCTGCCAGGAATGGATGGACTGGAACTACTTTCACGGCTGCGCCGCGAATCAGATGTGTACGTGATCATGCTCACCGCCAAAAATGAAGAAACAGACAAAATTATAGGGTTGTCGGTAGGCGCGGACGACTATTTAACCAAACCATTCAGCCCGCGAGAGCTAGTCGCACGAATCAAGGCAGCGTTGCGCCGTTTGCAGGCCGATAGTACCCAACCAGACAATCAAATGCTGCAATTTCAACATCTGCGTATTGATTTGGGTGGTCGCCGCGTATGGGTGGATGGGCAGGAAGTCGAACTCACGTCAACAGAATTTGATCTACTAAAAACATTAGCCGCCCACCGAGGCATGGTTCTCAGCCGCGAACAACTGTTAGAACAAGTCTGGGGCCAAAACTTTTTTGGCGAAATCCGCGTCGTCGATGTGCATTTAGGCCATGTGCGCCAGAAACTCGGTTCGCATCACGGCATTGTGACGGTGCGCGGGGTTGGGTATCGGTTTGAACCTGATCGGTGAACGGTAAGCGGTTAACAGTAAACGGTGAGCAGTGAGCAGTGAGTGTTTACCGCTCACCGAATACCGATTATTGGCTTTTTGGGATGATGATGATTAAACAAATACGTCGGCAACTGCGTTGGAAGCTCTTTTTTTCCTATCTAATTGTGGTATTGGTCGGGGCAGCAACTTTGTTGGTGGTAATGGAGTTTGCGATTCCGCGCACTTTTGCCAGACATATGGCAACAATGGGAACTGCAACCGGCGGACAACATATGATGAGTATGGACAATTCTGGGATGATGATGGATGATTTGTTTATACATTTTAGAACGGCCGTTACCGAAGCCACTTTCATCGCCCTCACCACCGCCACCTTGATTGCCATTGGCATCAGCCTCTTCATTTCTCGGCGCGTCATCACCCCCGTGCGCGACATGATGCACGCCAGTCGCCAGATCGCCCAGGGCAATTACGGCCGTCGTGTCAGCACACCCACCAACCGCCCTATCACCGAGCTGGACGAAATGGGGCAATTAGCACATAGCTTCAACCAGATGGCCGCCCAACTGGAGGAATCGGACACGCTGCGCCGCCAACTCATTGGGGATGTCTCTCACGAACTGACCACGCCCCTCACCGTTATCAAAGGGTCGATGGAAGGCTTGATGGATGGCATACTGCCAGCAGACCCAGAAACGTATCAGCAGGTGTATCATGAAGCTGCTCGTCTACAGCGACTGGTCACAGACTTGCAGGAACTCAGCCGAGTCGAAGCCGGGTCGTATGACCTGCACATTCAGCCGATTGATTTGGGCGCACTAACAAATAAGATTGCAAATCAGTTACGCCATCAATTTGAGGACAAAGGGGTGCAATTGCATCTGCACATCCCATCAGCTTTGCTCATGGTTGAGGCAGATTCAGACCGCATTTCACAATTATTGATCAATTTGATCGGGAATGCGCTGCAATACACGCCTGCTGGTGAACGGGTAGATGTCACCCTTCAACGCAAGGATAACGGAATATTTTTCTCGATTGCTGATACGGGGATGGGGATTGCACCTGATCACTTGCCCCATTTGTTTACCCGCTTTTATCGGGTCGATAAGTCACGGGCACGGGCCAGCGGCGGCAGTGGGATTGGCTTGACTATTGCACGGCATTTGGTGGAGGCGCATAACGGCCGTATTTGGGCTGAAAGTAAAGGATTGGGACAGGGCAGCCAATTTATGTTTTGGCTGCCGTTGACCCAAACGAATGCTCACCGGTTGTAATTTGCATTGCTGCCTTGGCGCAGTAACGTTGATCTACTATTCTTCAGGCGGGAGGATATTGGCCGCCAGTTTAACCACCGCTTCTGCTTGCTCAGGATCATTAGAAACGACAAAGACTTGACGAATAAGTGTGCCCGTCAGTTCTGGTCCATGTGCGCCAGAATCAAATTCGATAAATAAAGTACCGCTTAAAGTAGTTATGAATAATGGATTCATATGATTACTTGTATTTGGTTATCTGGAGGTAAAAAAGTTTTTTTCTTATTTCTCTTACCGATGGCCATTGACGGTTTCACACACATGATCAGCGATTTTACTCAGGGCATTGGTGGCGGCTTTCGAGACAGCAATGCTTGGCTGGCTGACTTGACCAACCATATGTTTCCAGCTACCTTTTATATAGGTGATGCATTCGGGTCTTTCAATTCCTGGATGCGCTTACTGACAGGTATCTTGTTTGGTTTGGGTGTTGTTTGGTTTCTTTACCCACGCATTCAAGACTCATTTGCAGAAACCAGCGCCCAACTTGAACACAAATTCCAAAAAGCAGGTCTAAGGCCATGAGTAAAATAATTCGCGTATTATTAGCTGATGATCATGCCGTTGTCCGCGCAGGGATTCGCCAATTTTTAGAACACGACCCTCATATTGAAGTGGTTGCCGAAGCCGATGACGGCTTGATGGCACAGGAGTTAATCACAGCCCACAAACCGGATGTTGCCGTTTTGGATATTCAAATGCCTCATGCAACTGGCATTGAGGTCACACGCTGGGTGCGGGCAAATTATCGAGAAGTGGGTGTGCTGGTCCTCACCGCCTATGATGATAATCCGTATGTAATGGCCGTTTTACAGGCAGGTGCGAATGGGTACGTGCTGAAAACGGCATCTCCGGTGGACATCGTGCAAGCAGTATATGATGTCAATGAGGGAAAATCGGCACTAGACCCAGCTATTACTCAAAAGTTGATGGCCCAAATCGCAGGTCACAGCAGTGCCCAACCTGAATACGAACCTCTGACAGACCGCGAACTGGAAGTACTTGCATTTGTGGCCAAAGGATATACCAACAAAGCTATTGGCTTACACCTCGGCATTAGTGATCGCACCGTACAAGGCCATTTGGCCAAAACCTATGGCAAATTAGGTTCAAACAGCCGCACAGAGGCTGTCATGAAAGCGGTGTCGCTGGGATTAATCACTGCTGAAATGCAATCATGAATTTCAAACGCTGGCGCAGCTTCCCATTACAGCTATTTGTTTTCATCGTCCTCCCCTTAACATTACTGTTGTTTGTAGTTGCGTTTGGCGGCTTATCTTTACATCAACAGGCAATGCGGTCTATGGTGGGGGAACGCGACCAGCGTGCCACCAGAGCTGCTGCTGCTGCTATTTCTGAACAGTTGAATTACCGCGCTGCTGCCGTTCGTAATCTTGTTTTGCAAGCTTCTGTGTCAGAAACACCGGAACATGCCCTGAATGATCTCTCTTTTATGCTGCCAGACTTTGATGGTGGCCTAGCTGTTTTTGATTCGGGTGGGGATTTATTGGCATCGACTAATGCGGCAGATATTTGGGAAGCACGGGCGGTGTATGAACGGCTGTCAGCTAACATCCAGACTGGTGATTTATCGAATGACGCACCTTTTTTTCCGCTTTTAACTGATCCAGCAAGTAATGAGGAACTGTTGTTGGTTGGTGCTGCTCAACCAGGGGGGCTGATCGCGGTTGGGGCTTTTTCACCAGAACGGCTCATTCGCGAAGCATTGGCCGACATTTTCAGCCCGGATGATCAGGCATCGGCGTTTGTAACTGATAGAGACGGCCATATTCTCTACCAAGTTGGCAGCCTTCCATTGTCAGAAAATGGCATTCCCAAACACCCCGGCGTTATCAGTGCCTTGCGTGGTGAAAGTGGGACAACATACCTTTCCATTGACGGGGATGAACATGTGATCGCATTTAGCCCAGTTTCGGCCGTCAACTGGGCATTGGTCATCGAAGAGCCATGGCGGGCCGTGGCCGATCCATTACTGCGGACCACAGAATTAGCACCTCTTGTTTTGGTACCGGTCATTATTATAACGCTGACAGCTCTCTGGTTTGGCGTGCGCCAAATTGTGCAGCCCTTGCAAGCACTCGAGCGCAAAGCAACCGAACTGGGTTGGGGCGACTTCGAGGCGATTAGTGAATCCGTTGGTGGCATCAGCGAAATTCAGCGACTGCAAAATGAATTGATGCATATGGCTCAAAAAGTAAAGGTAAGCCAACAAAGTTTACGTGGCTACCTAGGTGCGGTCACTGCGGGGCAAGAAGAAGAAAGGCGGCGTTTAGCTCGTGAACTGCATGATGATACGATTCAAGCCTTAATTGCCCTCAATCAACGCATCCAATTCGCCCAACTCACAGCCGATTCATCTAAAACCCAATCCCAACTAACTGAAATGCAGCAAATGGCCGAGCAAACCATCACCGACCTGCGCCGCCTCACACAAGCCCTACGGCCTATTTACCTGGAAGATTTAGGATTAGTGCCAGCATTAGACATGCTTACAAAAGAAACGGGACGTACACTTCAAATTCTGGTTGATTTTTGCACGTCAGGCACACAAAGACGGCTCACGTCTATTGAAGAATTGGCGCTTTATCGCATGGGGCAAGAGGCATTGAGCAATATTGCCCGCCATGCACATGCGACTCAAGCGACTGTAACACTCGATTTTGCTAACCAATCGACTCGTTTAATGATAAAAGATAACGGGTGTGGTTTTACAGTGCCAGAAAGTCCGGCCGAAATGGCAATTACAGGACACTTCGGACTGCTTGGCATTCAAGAACGCTCCGAACTCATCGGTGCAAAAATGGAAATCGAATCTTCGCCAGGGAATGGCACCCGTTTAACCATATCGTTACCAGATTCAACAAACCTGCTTCAAAAATGAATGGACAACTCAAGAAATGGCACAATACTAAAAGCCTGTTTACCAAACATTGAGGAAAATCCCAGATGAGCCAAACAATTCGTATGTCCCGATGATAACTGAAGGTTCACACTATTGTATTTCTCCTGAAAATCGTATGCTAGCATGAACCGCAAACAATTTTTACTAATTGCTGATGACTACGAAGCAGTGGAAGCCGGACAAGCGCTTTTCCAAACAAACTGCGTTGCCTGCCACGGGGAAACTGGAATGGGAGGTGGTCCTGCTGCAGAAACACTCGAACCCAAACCCGCTTCACTGGCCGATGGCGAAATGATGAGTACGGTAAGCGATGCAGATGATAAACATATTGAAGACGAGCACACAGATGAACACGCAGAAGAGGAACATGAAGATGATCATTCTGATTAAAAGGTAATTTTTACCTATACGATAAGAGGAATGGCGCTCACCTGAGAATTGGTGAGAGCCTTTGTTTGCTTTCATCTTGAATGAAACAAGCGAAAGGAGAGATACGATGAACAAGAAAACTATTCTAATTCTGGGCGGTGGTGTGGGCGGCATTGTGACAGCCAACGCTTTACATCGGCACCTGGCATCAAAACATCGCATCGTGGTAATTGACAAACAGGCTGAATATGTCTTCACGCCGTCTCTGCTGTGGGTGATGGTTGGCTGGCGGCAGCCGAAGCAGATTACAAAAGCATTGCAGCGCTTATTGACGCCTGGGATTGAGGTAGTGCAAGCTGAGATACAGACGATTGATCCTGACCGCAACCTGGTATATACAAGTGAAGAAACATTGGCTTACGATTACCTCGTACTTGCTCTTGGTGCTGATCTGGCCCCTGGTTCCATGCCCGGTTTCTCTGAGTCTGCCTATACTCCCTTCGATTTGGAGGGGGCGACTAAACTCTGGGCGGCGTTACAAGGCTTCCAACGTGGTCGTGTAGCCGTTTTAGTTTCGGCCGTGCCCTATAAATGTCCGGCAGCTCCTTACGAGACAGCACTGCTGCTGGATGACCATTTTCGGAGACACAGAAGTCGAGATCAAATCGAGCTGGTAGTTTATACGCCGGAATCGGCTCCAATGGGAGTGGCCGGACCGGCTATGGGTCAGGCGGTAGTGGAGATGTTGGAAACGAAGGGAATTATCTTCAATCCAGAGCTGAATCTGACCCACATTGATCCGGAAGCAAAGGAATTGGTCTTCAAAGAGGGCCGTCACGAATCTTTTGATTTTCTGGCAGGTGTGCCGCCGCATCGCCCACCGCGAGCTGTCAAGGAATCACCGCTGGCTAATGAAAATGGTTGGATATCGGTGGATAAAAACACTCTGTCCACGCGTTTTGAAAACGTATATGCTATCGGTGATGTAACGGCCGTTACCCTGGCCAACGGCAAACCTCTCCCCAAGGCGGGTGTTTTTGCGCATGGCGAGGGCGAAACCGTTGCTGCCCGTATCATCGCCGACATCCGAGGAGAAGCTGCTCAGGCCCAGTTTGATGGCGTCGGCTATTGCTGGCTCGAAACTGGGAGTGGTTCAGCCGCTTTTGCCAGTGGTCATTTCTATGCCGAGCCGGACCCTCTCGTACCTTTGCCGCGCTCAGGCAAGCTGTGGCATTGGGGCAAAGTAGCCTTCGAGCAATACTGGCTAAATGAAGGATTGCGGCGACACTCTGCACGACTGGGAATGAACCTTGGGGCAAAACTTTTCGGCATTCCGGCGTCACTCTAATATTTTTTTGTTTTGGAAGAGAAGAAGTAATGAATAGATTGGACAGTACACAGCAATGACCTTGAATAATTTAGAAACCGTAGGTGAGTTACTCATCAATGACAACAATGGAATTAGTAATTGCGTTACTAATTCTCCTTTGTCTCCAATCTCGGTTTTTTAATGGAGGCTAGTATTTGCCACACCCAGCGTCTGTAACACAGGTTATTATTCTGGCCGAAAATGCACTGCACCTGAGCGCATGGAATGCGTTATTGAACCAGCAGCCAGGGCTTGCTGTTTGGGCAACCGTTGCAAATCACGATGACCTTGCCGCGCTCTCTCCACCACCCAATCCAGCAACGTTATTGATCGATATTCCGAAACAATCTCCCGAATTTGTTCGCCACATCACACAACATTCTCCCAACTATGGCTCACTTGTCCTTATTGATGAATATGAACTGGCTGAAATTGTCTCACTACTTCAGGCGGGTGCGGCTGGCTGTCTCAGCCGAAATGCCACCATTGCGGATCTGTCACGGGCCATCATTGCCACTGGACGTGGGGAAATTGTGCTCCCCCCAACACTAGCAGCCCAGGCCTTAACCGCCCTCGCTCGTGGTGAAATATTACAAAAACAGCCCGAAGTTGATGCCCTCACCAGCCGCGAATCTGACGTGTTACATTTGCTGGCAAAAGGGCTAACCAACAAAGATATTGCTCAAACCCTGTTTCTCAGCGTACGCACAGTGGAAGCGCATCTACGCAACATCTATGGCAAATTGAGAGTGTCTTCACGCACCGAAGCTGTCCTTTGGGCGGTTGAACACGGGTGGGAGACACACCAAAATTAGGTGGAATCACCTAGACGCAATCCGTGATTTTGCCGTATCGTCAATAACAAACACGCCATATCATATAACCATCATCACAAACATAAAGGAGCAGCGATATGGCAAAAAACAAGCGTATCGACTAACGACTGCTTAAATCAAGACTATCGCAGGAGACCAACATGACCCGCACATCCGTTGCTGTTCTAGGGACATTAACAGAATTTCATGACGACCCCATCCCCTATGATCTGTCAACGTTAATTGACCTGGTAAAAAATATCAATCCTGACTTGCTTTGCCTGGATATGACAATGGACCAATGGCAGGCACAGGATTTCAGCCATTTACCACCTGAGTATCGGGATGCACTACTGCCATTGGCTTACCAAACCGACATTGTGGTTGCCCCCATCGCGGGCAAGCTTCCGTTAGAGAAAATAAATGTGACAGGGTGGCGCGGGTTTCTTATTCGTCAGATAAGGCGGGTGTTGAACTGGATGCAACAAACCGCCCCTGGTCCTGATGCAATGAACCAAGGATGGCGGCATCATTGGGGAAACAGTCTCTACAACATCATTCGCAAACTGGCAGGTATTCAAATCCAGCAATCCTATCATGAACACATTGAAGCATTAACCCAGGCAGTCATGAAGGTTACAGAAAATAATCCAGGCAACAGGATATTGGTCGTGACGAATATTCAATATTGTCATCACATTCGCCCTCGACTTAGACAACTATCTGATGTGCAAGTAACAACTTACACAGACCTCTAAAGGAACAAAACCATGAAAGAACATACGGCTCACGAGCATCATGCAGGCCATGATGCCAATATTTCTATGCAAGCCACCACTACTCATAACGACCACGCGATGCACCAACATGATGAAGATCATACAGGCCATGGTAGCCATGATGATCATGACAACCATGCCGGACATGGCAGCCATTTAGGTCACGAAATCATGTTTCGCAACCGCTTTTGGGTATCCTTTTTCCTTACAATTCCCGTGCTGATTTTCAGTCCGGCCATTCAAAACTGGTTAAGCTACAGTGCGCCCCAGTTTCCTGGCAGTACCTGGATTACGCCAGTTTTGTCAGTTGTTGTATTTGTTTACGGTGGGCTGCCATTTTTGCAAATGGCAACCTGGGAGCTGCGCGGACGCCAACCTGGCATGATGACGCTGATTTCACTGGCAATCTCTGTCGCATTTATTTACAGCATGGCTACCATCATTTGTGATGTGGGCGAAAGCTTCTTTTGGGAACGGGTGACGCTGATGGTCGTGATGCTGCTGGGCCATGGGATGGAGATGCGCAGCGTGCGTCAGGCATCAGGCGCATTGGATGAACTGGCGAAACTGATGCCTGACACAGCCGAACGCATCAATGAAAATGGCTCAACCACTCAAATTCGATCTGCCGAACTCAAAGCTGGCGACAAGGTGCTGGTACGACCCGGCGCAGCCATTCCCGCAGACGGCGAGGTGTTTGACGGCACATCCGATGTAAATGAAGCGATGATTACTGGCGAGTCGAAGCCGGTGAAGAAAAAACCAGGGGGGCCGGTGATTGGTGGCACAGTGAATGATGGGAGTGGCAGTTTGCGGGTGGTGGTAACGGCCGTTGGCGACGACACCGCCCTTTCCGGCATCATGCGGCTAGTGCGGGACGCCCAGGAAAGCAAGTCGAACACCCAACTGTTAGCAGACAAAGCTGCTGCATACCTCTTTTATGCGGCACTTGGTGCCGCTGCCCTGACAGCACTGCTCTGGATTATTGCAACTGGTTTCAATATCGACGTACTCAAACGTGTAGTAACGGTATTGGTTATCGCATGTCCTCATGCATTGGGATTGGCCGTACCATTGGTTGTTGCCATTTCCACATCATTATCAGCCAGCAACGGCATTCTGGTGCGGGACCGGCTGGCATTGGAATCAGCTCGTGAACTGAATACGATTATTTTTGACAAAACCGGCACGCTCACCAAAGGTGAACAGGGTGTCGTAGGAACTATTACGGCAGATGGTGTTTCCGATGATGAGGCATTGGCATTGGCAGCAGCCGTTGAGGGTGATTCTGAACACATCATCGCCCGCGCCATTCGTGAAGCAGCGATGGAAAAATCGCTGACATTGCCGACGATCACAACATTTACAGCACTAAAAGGGCGCGGCGTGCAGGCCAATCACAATGGGCAAGCTGTTTTTATGGGTGGTCCTCGTTTGTTGGGGTATCTTGAAACTGCATTGCCTGACCACATTTCTCAATTTAGTCAGGAATCCGGAGCCAAAGGGCAAGCTGTTATCTATCTGGTGCGTGAATCGCAGGTAATTGCTGCTTTTGCATTAGCTGATGTGATTCGAGAAGAAAGCCGAATTGCGGTAGAAAAGCTGCATGAGATGGGAATTGAAGTTGCCATGCTCACCGGTGACAGCAAGGATGTAGCGAAAGCCGTGTCTGAAGAATTGGGCATTGACCGTTACTTTGCCGAAGTGCTGCCAGAAGATAAAGATAAAAAGGTGATGGAACTGCAAGCGCAAGGCAAAAAAGTAGCAATGGTTGGTGATGGCGTCAATGATGCCCCAGCTCTGACCCGTGCAGATATTGGCATTGCAATCGGCAGCGGTACAGATGTGGCAGTAGAATCGGCTGGACTGATTCTGGTGCAAAGCAATCCGCTAGACGTGGTGAAAATTATCAAGTTGAGTAAAGTCAGTCAGCGCAAAATGGTGCAAAACATCTGGTGGGCGGCTGGCTATAATATCATTGCCATTCCATTGGCCGCAGGCGTCTTGGCTCCGCTCGGATTTGATATGCCCCCAGCGATTGGCGCATTGGTGATGTCGATTAGTACGATCATCGTTGCAATTAACGCTCAAACTTTACGGCGATTGTCGTTTCGGTAATCTGTATTCGATGAACGGTAGTCGGTGTTTAGTAAACCGATTATCGTTCACTGATTACCATTTACTGAAGACACCCGCCAAATGGCCTGTTTTGCATACGCCAAACCGCCCTGTTCTCCTGATTCATCTTCCTCTACTATTACTCTACAAACGATATTTCCCGAAAAAAGAGATTTTATGCAGCGTTTTTTACTACTTTTGATTATTTTGTCATGGGGATTGGTAGCCTGCCAATCAACTTTAAGCGCCGAATCAACAACAATTCAATCTGGTGGATCAGGTCAAGCAGAAATAATGCCTGTGACATCCGCAGACGAGATTGCATTGGGTAAAACGGTTTACGCAGCCAACTGCGCTGCGTGTCACGGTGTCAATCTGGAAGGGGAGGCCAATTGGAAGCAGCAAAATGAGGATGGCTCTTTCCGCTCCCCACCGCACGATGAAAGTGGGCACACCTGGCATCATGGTGATCCAACGCTCGTCAATTCAATTGTGTTGGGCGGCGCACGGCTGAACAAGATGAATATTGGTGGCACCAGCGCAATGCCTGCGTTTGGTGAGTTGTTGACAGATGGGGAGATAACGGCCGTTCTTACCTTCATCAAAAGCACCTGGCCCAACGACGTTCGCCAACTGCAACGGGAAGCCACCATACGAGAACAGGCTCGCGCATCCGAATAATCTTGAAAAATAGGAAAGCATTATGACATCACAATCCAAGCCAAAAGTAAGCAAAAAAGAGAAGAGACGTCAGGAGATCGCCCGTCAAAAACGCAAGCGTTTATTAACCATTTGGGTTCCTCTAGGCATTGTCGTAGTGGGCCTTGTCGGGTTAGGTTATTTGCTTTTCCTGAGCCTACGCGGTCCATTACCAATTGAAGGGATTGTTACCTTCCTGCGGCAGCCGCGCGGTCATGATAACGAGCAAACCTATGAGGGAGAGCTGCCGCCCGTTGGTGGATTGCACAGCGATGTGTGGCAAAATTGTGGCGTTTATGATGAACCGATTGATGCAGCCAATGCGGTTCATTCTTTAGAACACGGCGCGGTATGGATTGCTTATCAACCCGATCTTGATGGTGCAGATGTTGCCACTTTGCAAGATTTGGTTGGTGGAGAATCCCATATGTTACTGAGTCCTTACCCGGATTTACAGAGTCCAGTTGTATTAACAGCATGGGAAATTCAGTTAGAAGTAGATTCCGTCGATGATACGCGCATTCCTGATTTTATCGATCAATATCTGCAAGGGCCGACAACACCAGAACGGGGTGCATCTTGTGCAAACGGTGTTGGTATACCTATTGAATAAAGGGGTTTGATTGCAATGAAAAAGTCTTTAAAAATTGTTATCGCTGCTTTAGTGACTCTCATTGTGACTTCATGTGTCACGAATAATAACAGCCAAAACAACGCTGACACTGAAATTGCTGGCCCGGCTTTTGTGCTGTTTTACACCGAAAACTGAGTGCCTTGACAACAATTTGCACCCATCGTGGATGGGTTAGAGGCTGAATATGGCGAACAGGTTAATTTTGTACGCCTAAACGTAGAAATTCCTGAAAACGAACGCGTCCAGCAAAGTTATGGATTACGAGGTCATCCCTCGGTTGCTATTTTGGATGCGGATGGGGTGATGGTTCAAGACGTGTTTGGGGCGGAAACGGCCGTTAACCTTCGCACCTATTTAGACCAAATTACGCCGTAGGATGAATACTGATGAAAAAAATCACATTCTTACTATTAACCACATTCTTGATTTTGGTAACTGCGGCTGGCTGCGGTCCAGCCGCACCAGAATCTACTGAGGATACTGATCCTGTCCAAACGGCACCCTTTGCTTCCGATTCCATAGAAAGATTACCCACACCAACAAGTCAACCTGAAAAAAATGAATTACAGCAAACATCAAATGATGACACCATTTCAGGCATCTTTCCCACTGGAACAGAAAATCGGCCATCGACAGCATTAGGAGATCCAAACGCGCCCATTGTTATTGTGGAATACTCAGATTACCAATGCCCCTTCTGCCGCCGTCATGTGCTAGAAACAATGCCGCAAATCAAGGCGAACTTTATTGATACCGGCCAGGTTTACTACGTTTTTAAAGATTTTCCGATTGAGAGCCTGCATCCCCTCGCCTACCGTTTGCATGAAGCAGCACTTTGTGCCGGTCAATCAGATGGGACCGAAGCCTACTGGCAAGCCCACGATCTGTTTTTTGTTAAAGCGGAGCGTTTCCAGGCTGATAATCTAGAAGCAATGGACACGGCAATTCTGTCAGTATTCCCAGAAGCTGGATTACCAGACATAACACAATGTTTGGCAATTAATGAAAATGCAGCTGTTGTGCAAGAAACATTATCCGAAGGATTACGCCTGGAAGTAACAGGCACCCCTGCTTTTTTCATCAATGGGTATCCGATCAGTGGCGCACAACCTTATGAGCTTTTCGAGTATGCCATTGAGCTGGCAAAAGCTGGGCAATTGGCAGACGCATATCGACCTCGTGAAGCGAACAATCCGCCTCCACCAGCGGCTGGTCCTGTTGATATTCATCTAAATGATGAACCTGCTAAAGGATCGTTGGCAGCACCTATCACAATTGTTGAGTATTCCGATTATCAATGCCCTTTCTGTCGCCGTCATGTACTGGAAACAATGCCACAACTGCAAGAATACATTGACAACGGCACAGTGAGATATGTCTTTAAAGATTATCCACTGCACAATATTCATCCACAAGCACAAAAGGCACATGA
>QQUD01000584.1 GCA_008501785.1 Chloroflexota bacterium | reverse complement strand
ATCGCCACTGCGCACGAAGTTGGCGAACAGGCCGGGCTGTGGGAAGTCCACGATGTCTGGTGCATCGCCTGCACCAACACGAATGGCAATCGAGCCTTCGAACTCTTTACTGCCAACGTAGTTGACATTGATGCCTGTGGCCTCAACAAAGGCTTTCACTGATTCGTTAAACTTCACACCATCGACATCATTGCCTTCAAAAGCACCATCAACGGTTACGGTTGTGCCTTCATATGCACCGGTTAAGGCTTCTTCCAAAGCACCACCAGGCATAACGGCAAAACCAGCATCTGACATTGCCGGTTCTTCGGTGACGCTTTCGACACCAGCAGTACCAGCAGGCCAGGAAGCATCAATTTCAGCCATAGCTGTATCCAGGTCAATGGAACCAGCAACATAACTGGAAACCTGTTCCCAGAAGGAGCCTGCGCCGACTTCGCCGGGCATCAGGTCTGAGCCGTCAAAACGGAAGCTGGTAGCATTGGCTACCAGTTGAGAAACACCGTAGTCCAAATCGGAACCATACATGTCTTGTGTGGCTGTTTGATGAGCAGAAATAGCACCACCACCTTCTAACCACCCGCTGGTCGACTGTGGCGTGGTGAAGTATTCCATCAACGCGCGCACTTCTGGTCGATCATTGAACATGGCAATCAGGTCACCGGCGACCAGGAACGGCCGTCCGTAAGCATCATCCACTGGCGGCAGGTAGAAGAAGTCATAATCTACACCATATTCTGTCCCTTCAGGGAAGAAGCTGGTGATGAAGTTGGCCTGACGATGCAGCCAACATTGTGGTGGGTCTTGGAACATCGCTCCTGGCGCATCACCAAAGAAGGTGGATACGATGGAGGAACGGCCACCATTCACATAATCGTCATTGAACCAGACCTCACTCCAGGTCTCGATGGCGTTCTTCACTTCGGGTGAATCAAACGGCAGTTCACCAGCCACCCAGGCATCGTAGTTCTCCAGGGAGGTGGTGCGCAGCATCATGTCTTCTGTCCAGTCTGTAGCTACCCAGCCGGTAGCTGCGCCGGATTCGATTCCGATACACCAGGCGGTGTCACCGTCATCAGCAATCGTCTGTGTCAAAGCAACCAGTTCATCCCAGGTTTCAGGAATCTCGTAGCCGGCTGCGTCCCAGGCGGCTTTTGGATACCACACCAGGCTCTTGCCGGAGTAGCGATGCATCACACCAGATTCAACACCGTCAACCGTGTTAAATTCACGCCAACCGGGGTTGTATTGCTGTGACAACCATTCATCTGAGATGAAATCTACCGGTTTAACATCGCCACTGCGCACGAAGTTGGCGAACAGGCCGGGCTGTGGGAAGTCCACGATGTCTGGTGCATCGCCTGCACCAACACGAATGGCAATCGAGCCTTCGAACTCTTTACTGCCAACGTAGTTGACAGTGATGCCCGTGGCTTCGACAAATGCTTTCATCGATTCGTTAAACTTCACACCATCGACATCATTGCCTTCAAAAGCACCATCGACAGTTACGGTTGTTCCAGTAAATTCACCGGCAACCGCACGTTCCAGGAACCCGCCTGGTGCCATATCAAAGCTAACTTCAGCCATTTCTTCTGTGCCAGCATCGGTTTCTTCTGCTGGCTCATCTGCTGGCTCATCAGCCGGTTCGGCTGGGGTATCAGCCGGTTCGGCTGGTTCTTCTTCTGCGCCGCCACCACACGCTACTAAAATGAGCGAAAGGGCGAGGAAGAGCGCAAGTAAACTCCATAATTTTCGAGTATGCATGTTTTCTTATCCTCCTTAAGGATTAAGTGTTAAACAAAACAAAACAAAACAAACAATTGAATTTTGATTAGGTTTTTGACTATTTTCTATTTTGGTTTCATTCACCTCCTTATATATATGGTCGTGTGGTGTCGAATGTTTGCCCTTTAGGACAGTAGCTTGTTACTAGATTTATTGAACAGGTGGGGCGGTTGTGCGTCTTTGTACCAATTCGGTCGGTAATATGACTTGTTGTGGTGGTGTGTTGTGGCCGGAAACGGCCGTTAACATCAACTCAGCCCCTTTGACACCTGATAGAAACAAATTTTGACGTATCGTGGTTAAATTCAAATATTCCGCCAGCTCAATATCGTCGTATCCGATTATTGACAACTGCTCAGGCACTTCAATGCCCAACTCTTGCGCAGCCCGCAGCACGCCAAACGCCTGTGTGTCGCTATATGCAAAAATTGCCGTTGGTGGATCAGGTAAAGATAGAACTTCTAAAGCCATGCGCTGTGCTTCTTGCTCACTTAATTCACTTTGTTTGTAATACGCAGGGTTATATTCAATTCCTGCATCTGCTAACGCATTCCGATAGCCCTGATAGCGATCTTGCACAGGAGTGAAATGAAACGGACAGTTTTTCATGTAATCGCTGAGGTAGCTAATTTTTTGATGACCTAGCTCAATTAGATGCATTGTTGCTTTATAACCGCCATCCACATCATCAATCATGACGCGGCTGATATGGGGATGTGAAGCATCGACTAAAATCGTGGGAACTTGCGCATCTGCAAAACGTTGGGCGTCTTCATTTGTGGGGGGGAGGGACATGATCATCATCCCATCAATGCGCTCTCGTCGCGGTATTTCACGGAAATATTTATCCCGGCGTTCGACCGTCTCGACATTATAAATAATGAAGTCGTACTCGCTTTGAGACAAAACTGATTCTACGCCTCGTAAACGTTCAACATATGAGCTGCGGGTAAAAAAGGGCGTAATGACGCCAATCGTCATCGTTTTACCTAACGATAAACGGCGAGCAATTGGGCTTGGTGTGTATTTGAGTTCTGCAATGGCTGATAGAACTTTCTCACGCGTTGATTCACTGACAGAAGGACTTTGATTTAATACACGTGATACTGTTCCGACACCTACGCCTGCTTTTTTGGCAACATCTCTGATGGTTATATTTGCCATCAGTTCTCCTCTTCCTCTTAAGAAGTAACAATCAAAATTGCTAAAAAAAAGAAAATTCAGATTAGGTGGTTTTTTCAGTTGGAACCGGTTCCAATTTGTGTATACTATATAACACGGTGTAATTGATGTCAAGTGTTTAAGGAGTAAACATGAAGAATTGGTGGCAAATTGGGGTCGTTTATCAAATTTATCCTCGCAGCTTTCAAGATAGCAATGGGGATGGCATTGGTGATTTACAAGGCATTAAACAAAGATTGCCTTATTTGAAATGGTTGGGGGTTCACTCAATCTGGATTTCTCCAATTTATCCTTCGCCTATGGCTGATTTTGGATACGATGTGAGCGATTATTTAGAAATTCATCCGATGTTTGGCACATTGAAAGATATGGATGCGCTGATTTCGGACGTGCATGACCATGATCTTAAGATCATTCTTGATTTTGTACCCAATCATACATCAGATCAGCATGAATGGTTTCTTGAATCGCGCAGTTCAAAAAATAACGCCAAGCGAGACTGGTATATTTGGCGCGATTCAGCAGCAGATGGAGGACCACCAAACAACTGGCTCAGCCGATTTGATGGCAAGTCAGCCTGGGAGTGGGATGAAGCGACGGGTCAATTTTATTTGCATTCTTTTTTGAAAGAGCAACCTGATTTGAATTGGCGCAATCCTGAAGTCAAGACGGCAATGCTGGATGTGCTGCGCTTTTGGTTTAATCGCGGTGTGGATGGGTTCCGGGTGGATGTGTCGTATCGGGTAATGAAAGATACCCAATTTCGAGATAATCCGCCCAATCCCAATTGGCAGCCAGGGATGGACCCATCAAAACAAGTGATTGAATTACATACCAAAAATATTCCTGATATTCATCTCTTTAATCGGTGGCTGCGGGAGGTGGCAGATGAGTTTGAAGATAAGGTGCTGATTGGTGAGATCAATTTGCCATTTCCACAGTTAGTGAAGCATTATGGGGATATTGAAAACGGCCGTTCCGAGTTCCACCTCCCCTTCAACTTCCGCCTCATCTTTGCAGATTGGAATCCAACAACCGTGCGGGCGCTGGTCGAAGAATACGAGCGGGTGCTGCCCGTAGGTGCGTGGCCAAATTGGGTATTGGGCAATCATGATCAGCACCGCGTTGCCAGCCGGGTCGGCACAGCACAAGCGCGTTTAGCCATGATGATGATGCTCACACTGCGCGGTACGCCAACGGTGTATTACGGGGATGAAACTGGGATGATGGATGGCATTATTCCGCCAGATCGTGTGCAAGACCCCTGGGAAATTTTTGTCCCAGGTATTGGTCTGGGCAGAGACCCAGAAAGAACACCGATGCAGTGGGATGGCAGCGAAAATGCGGGATTTTGTGAGCCAGATGTGATGCCGTGGCTGCCGGTAGGCGAGAATAGAACGGCCGTTAACACCACCACCCAACAATCTGACCCAACTTCCATACTCACAATGACACGGAAGCTGCTGAAACTGCGTCAGGACAACCCCGCTTTGCATTCTGGAGCATATCAATCGATTGATTCACCCGACGATTTATTCACTTACATGCGAACGGATGGCAAACAGCAATTTTTGATTGCACTCAACTTTAGCAACCAGCCACAATCATGGGAGTTACCTGTTGATGTAGATCGATTGCTTTTGTCAACAGTTGGCGATAAACCAGAACCTGTTAGAGAGGGTGTGTTACATTTACGCCCAAATGAAGGGCTGTTGTTTGACCTTTATGTAATCGGCAAGAAGTTTTTGGAATATAGCGAATAAGTTTTCAGCCGATTACTTGAGTAAACCGCAGAGAAATTGCTTCTTTTTCATCCAAAAACTTTCTGCGGTTTACATAACCGCAAGTTCTAAATTTTCTTGATCGTGATCGTAATCGAAAAGAAATCGATTACGATCACGAATTACGACCACGATCACGAGTGATAACCACGATCACGAATTTGCTGCGAATCTTGAGGAGGAACGAGAGGAGAAATGAATACAGATTTTACACAGAATAATCATTATGCTGTGATTGGTATCCCTTTAAATCGCCCAGAAATTGTGTCATTTTTAAAGCCGCCGCTACCAGTGCCACGGGGTGAAAAGATACAAATTTTAGGACAGCGTCCAACTCTGGCAGCAGAAACAGTCTGGATTAACAAACTATATCAGCAGCCAACGATTGAAAATTTATTAGCGATTGACCATCCCGAAAACCACCTGATAAGCACATTTACAGATCGGCTGGTGCCTATCGAGTTTTTCAAAGACCCGAGCTTTTTAACACGTAATCTAGGTGGATGGACGCCAATCTATTTTGGGGTGGCGGCGCTGCCTGAAGATGGATTTTTAGACCCTTTGCTGCAACATTTGGAGGTTTTGGCGGATTACGGCCGTTCCATTCACCATTTTGGCGCTGACCCAGCACTTGTCGAAAAACGGTTAGCGGATGAAGTCGGAGCGACGGTGGCAGAAACGGCCGTTTTCTTCCAACATCTCCATCAACAGCGCCCGCCTGAACCACACAAACCACGTGTGATTGCCCGTCATATTGACAAGCTGTATGCACAGATTGCGGAGGGAGAAACGGCCGTTTTCCACCCCATCCCCAAAACTGTTCTGCTCGATGAACTAATGGGCTGGATGGTGCGGCAAGAGAAAGCACGACGAGACGCACTGGCAAATGGCAAAACAAAAATCGCTAATCAAATTATCGAATTCCAAGCAAAGCTGCAATCTGCGACCGGTCTCATGCTCATTTTGAAAGG
>QQUD01000738.1 GCA_008501785.1 Chloroflexota bacterium | reverse complement strand
TGTGAGACGGTGATTGTGTATTCCTTTATGCACTAATAGCTTTACTAAAAAATCAATATTTCCCCGGCAACGCGGAGTTTTCGGGGAAACAAGAGGAGAAAATAAAATGACTTACTTATCAAAAACCGATTTTGTACAGACAACTGCAAATATAGCCACTGCTCTGTTTGCCCTCTTCATCGGTGTGCAGCTTCTGCTGGCCGCCGGTATCTTGCCAGTTTCGATGTTCTGGGGCGGACGGCAAACAGAGTTAACCCCTGCCTTACGCATTGGCAGTCTAGTAGCGGTGATGGTGTTGGGATTTTTTATTTACATCATACGTTACCGCGCTGGTTTAGTCGGGGCGATGCCAACCCCCACATGGGTGCGAGTAAGCGCCTGGATCGTGACTGGGTATATGGCAGTCAACACGCTGGGCAATCTTGCCTCTTTGAGTAATGTGGAACGGTTTCTCTTTAGCCCTCTCGCGTTGGTGTTGACGGTTGCCAGCCTGCTGGTTGCGGCTTCACGATTAAATTAAAGTCAAAACTGTAACAAAGGAATGAAATTCGGTGACCGGATTGGTAATCTGGTCTACCTATCATACGAGGAGATTATCTGATGTTAACGACAACTATTTTTCCACTTATTTTAATCTTGGCGACACTGTTGAGTGCGCTGGTAGCTGGCCTGTTATTTGCTTTTTCAATTGTGACGATGCCTGGTATCAAGCTGCTGGATGACCGTGAGTTTATTCGTGCCTTTCAGGTGATAGATGGCGTGATTCAAAATAATCAGCCTTTGTTTATGCTGGTTTGGGTTGGTTCTGTGGTGGCGATGTTGGCAACGGCCGTTTTATCCTTCGGGCAATTAAGTGGTGTTGAACTTGTGCTGATGATTGTGGCAACGGCCGTTTATTTATTCGGTGTGCAGTTACCAACTGTGACCATCAACGTGCCATTAAACAATCAGCTACAACGTGTAGAAGTTGATCAGGTGGGTGAACGGGCGCACAAGAATGCCCGCATGGATTTTGAACCGCGTTGGAATTATTGGAACCGAATTCGGACAGGTTTTGCGAGTTTGGCCTCTGCGATGCTGCTTGTTCTACTTTTTGCACTTTAATCATTTATGGTTCAACAGGATTTTATGTGGTTGACAGTCCCTGTAGGGGCGTACCGTGCTGGTGCCTGTTGCACCTACGCCAGTCCATACAGGTTGACAGTCCCTGTAGGGGCGTACCCTTGTGGTCGCCCTCGACTGGGCGGGTACAAGACCCGCCCCTACAATTAGCAATTCCCCGCGAAATCCTAAAGAGCCTCATTTATCAAAGGTGTTAACCATGAAAGATCAAGAAAGAAAAGAATCAACTTTTGACTTCGGAAGCCAGCGTGCGGGTAACTTTAAAATATTGATTGCCTTTGCAAGTCAATATGGAAGTACCGGTGAAGTAGCAGAAGTTGTCGCGGAAGTTTTAAGCCAATATGGGTATGCGGTAGATACGAAATGGATCAAAGATGTGACAGCAGTAGACCATTACGACGCTGTCATCGTAGGCAGTGCCATTCAATACGATAAATGGATGCCAGAAGCCGTAGATTTTGTAAAAACCCATCAAAAAGCGTTCAGTAAGATACCGGTTGCTTATTTCTTTACCTGCCTAACATTGGCAAAAAGGAATGTTAAAACTGAACAACAAGCATTGGCTTATGCAGATAAATTAATTGCTTTGACAACTCAAGTGAAGCCGATAAGCATCGGGCGTTTTGCGGGCGTACTGGACGCTAGCAAAATGTCATTTTTGACTCGGCTTATGCTCAAAACCATCACAACAGTGGTTGGCGTTCGCGAAGGTGATTATCGTGATTGGGATGCGATTCGCTCATGGGCAAAATCGATAGATGCCAAACTATCAAATGAACACGCAGAAATGTTAGAAGCTGGTTGAGTGAACGGGGGCATAAGAATGCCCGTATGGATTTTGGAAGCAAATCATGTGAATTTTTGCTCAACCTTAACTCTAATCTGTGTCAATCTGTGAAAATCTGTGTCCCATTTTTTAACTCCGAACTGAGGTAAGTAGACAAATCGTGACCGATCATAATGAAAAAAGGATAAATCATGAACCAAATCAGTTTATTACACAAGAACAAACATTTATGGCGGATAAGATGAATAAATTTTTTAAAACTTTAATGTTGATAATCTCTGCATCAGTAATTGTTTACTTTGCTGCTGCCCTCGTTTTAGCCTTTTTACCAGCGCCCGAGTTTGCATTGGACGCATTTCCAGGCGGAACGGCCGTTTCCACCACCGAAGACAAAACAATCCAATTTACGATGCGTGACGGCGAATCGCTCTCTGCTCGGCAGTATACGGCCGATTCCACAACCACCATCGTCTTGCTGCATGGCGTGACGGCCGAATCCAGCCAGTTCAACCGCAGCGCCGAGGTGCTGCGCGAAGCAGCAGGAGCCACTGTGGTGACGCTCGATTTGCGTGGGCATGGGCAGTCGGGCGGCGCGTCAGGCGATATTGCTTACATTGGGCAATATGAAGATGATGTGGCTGATGTGATAACGGCCGTTCATGCCGACAATCCCAATGGTCAAGTTATCCTGGCTGGTCATTCGATGGGGGGCGGCATCGCCTTACGCTACGCCACGTTAACGGATGAACCAGCAGTGGATGGTTACTTGTTGTTTGCGCCACATCTTGGCGCAAATTCACCAACTGTACCTACAGTAATCTCGGAAGATAGCAAGGCTTTTGTGCAGATTCATTTGCCCCGCATTATCGGTCTGGCAATGTTAAATAACATGAGGATCACAGCGCTCAATGGAAGAGAAACGTTGTTCTTTAACTTGTCTGGTGTCACCAGCACCTACAGCTATCGCGCCATGATGAATGCTTCACCGGCTGATTATGTGACGGCGTTAACGGCCGTTAATCAACCGATGTTGGTGGTGGTGGGCAGCAATGATGAAGCGTTTGTGGCCGAGCAATTCCCAACGGCCGTTACTAGCTACAGCGACGGGGCGGTACACATCGTTGACGGGGAAAGCCATACCACCATTGTGGAAAGCGCCGCTGCCATGACAGTTGTCGAGGACTGGTTGAGTGACACACAGCTAGCAACTCAACATTAATTGGAAGTCACATCGTGAGAAAAAGAGGAGGTCCTAAAATGACACTTGACGAAATGAGAAAGGAATTTGAGGTATCAGCGAACAGGTCGGTCTCTATGCCTATCGCCGGAGCAGTTGTCTGGTTCACTGTCGCCATGCTCTCTACGCAGGTTGATGAGCGGATGGCCGTCCTTATTCTGCTGTTTGGCTCTGGGGTAATCTTCCCCATTGCCTTGCTTATCGCCAGATTGCGTCATGAAGCGTTGGTAACGGCCGTTAACCCCCTGGCCAAATTGATGGGATTGTCCATCCTGATGGTCAATCTATTGTGGGCCGTGCATATCCCGCTGTTTTTATCTGCGCCTGAATTTGTTCCTTTGAGCCTGGGCATTGGACTGGGCATGCACTGGATTGTCTATTCCTGGATTGTGCAGCATCCCATTGGCACGCTGCATGCAATTCTGCGGTCGCTCCTGGTCGTGAGCAGTTGGACCCTCTTTCCCGAACAACGTCTTTTGGCTGTGGGGCTGGCGATTGTGTTTGTTTACGGCTTCAGCATCTGGCGCATGCTCATCAGACCCTTGCCGGATCAGACAACAAATCAGGCAAATTCAACACGTGCCGCAGCGCACCAGCGAATGAATGAAAATTTGTAGTCTGATTTGGCAAATCGGGGGTCGATTTGCCAAATCGACCTACATTTACACAGGAGGCACCTATGAACACACATGCATTTTATCGATATTTTTTTCTTATGATATTCCTGAGTGTATGGTTCATATTGACTATTGGCAATGTCCAAGCAAGACCCACCCAGCAGACAGAGACTGATTTCGCTGCGGTGGATGCTTATGTCGCTGAACAACTGAAAAACCTGGACATTCCTGGACTTGTGCTTGGCATTGTTGAGGATGGTCAGATCGCCCATGTGCAGGGTTTTGGCGTGGCCGACTCATCTGGGAGGGCAGTGACGCCGCAAACGCCATTTTACATTGGCTCGGTTAGTAAATCATTCACCGCGTTGGCGGTGATGCAGTTGGTCGAAGCGGGCAAGATTGACCTAGACTTGCCTGTCCAGACCTACTTGTCATGGTTTGAACTGGCCGACAAAGATGCGTCCGCTCAGATCACCGTGCGCCATCTTCTTAACCAGACCACAGGCATCTCGACCAAAGATGGAAATCGCTTTTGGGCCAGCCAGCAAGGGTTAGAAGAAACGGTGCGCCAGCTCGATACGATCCAACTCACCCAATCGGTTGGGAGTGCCTTTCAATACTCCAACATAAACTTTATGATTGCGGGTTTGATCGTGGAGAAGGTCACTGGTCGATCCTATGGTGATTATGTACACGAGAACATTTTTGAACCGCTTGATATGCAGCACGCTTATGCATCTCGCTCGCCTGCGGTAGCTGATGGATTAGCTGAAGGACACATATTCATGTTTGGCCAGGTCTTTAGAGACGAGGGTCCACAACCTCCCGTTTACCTTCCAGCCGGAGCTTTGATCGCCAGTGTTGAAGATATGACACACTACATGATTGCCCAGTTGAATGACGGACGATATGGTGAAAACCGTATTCTCTCTCCACAGGGGACCGACGAACTGCACGACCCTGCGATTCCAATGATGGGAGATAAGCATTACGGCATGGGCTGGATTGTAGATTCAGTGGATGGTGTCTCTGCTGTCTATCACAACGGGGATGCTGGTCGCAACCATGCCGTGGTCATTCTGATGCCTGATAGCGACTCTGGAATCGTCCTCCTGGCTAATGCGAGCGGCTTTGAGCAGGTCCAGCAAGTTGATGCCATCGGAAGTGGCATATTTTCCATGCTGAATGGTAAGACGGCTCCTCCTGTCTCTCTGCCTTTCATCATACGTCTCCAATATTGGGCTACCCTTCTCGTCCCGCTGTTGCAGGTCCTAGGAATGGTGCTCGTTTGGCGAAAGCGTCAGCGCATGAAAGCTGGGGGGGTCCTTTTAACAGCGATCCTGAACCTCGCCGTCGTTTTCCTCCTATTTCGACTTTCCCTAACCATCATCACGATTCAGTCGTTGCTTGTGTTTTACCCAGAACTTGGGGCCGGGTTGATTGCCATCGCGACACTTGGGATTGGCTGGAGTGTCATCTACACCGCATGGTACGCGTTCGGTGCGAATGCTCCCCAGAGTGTAGAGATCGCAAAGAATTGGTTGAAAACGAACTCATATTCATCATAAATAACCTAAGTTGACACCTTGCTGGAAAAGAGCCAGCAATACCGAAGAATTTGTCATTTCGACGAGTCTTCGAGGAGAAATCCCCCTTTAAATTCACAAATCTAAGGGATTTCTCGGAAGACCTCGAAATGACAATTACAGGTGGCAACTTGAGTTAAATAATTAAATCTCTGAGTTTATGTTATTTGTCTCAAATCAGAAAAACAATGGAGTAGAAAATGAAAACTATAGGTAGGATTGGGCTGTTTTTTGGGATCGCTTTTGTTTTCACGATAATTTTGTCAATCGTGCAGCAAGCGCTGGGAATTGATGCCGCTAAGATTTCGCTGACCCAGTTCGGGCCAGGAGTGGCATCCATTGTGATGATAAGGCTGTTTAGAAGCGATAACGTGAA
>QQUD01000381.1 GCA_008501785.1 Chloroflexota bacterium | reverse complement strand
ATGGCTTGAGGATGGTGCTCGTTTGGTAGCTAAAGCACGCGCTGTTTGGCTTAGTCGTCAGTGGAATGACGTTGTTCATGATTATGCATCACTCCCTTTTGCTATCTAACGGGTTTTTACTGCTCCCCGACTTTAGACTTTCCGACTTTCCCGGAAGCTTCGATGCTAATTTTCTTAAAAATTTAGTTCATAGCTTCCTGGAAAATGGTTCAAGAAGCTTTTGAAACAGAGTTTTTGTTATCGTCATGGCGTAATTTCTGTCCCGCAAAACTCGCAGGTGACGCTCGTTACACCTCGCTGTTGGACAGGTACATCTGCAAAGCAAGTTGGACATTTTTCAGGAAAAGCAGCGGCCGTTTCTGCAGCTGTTTCCATTTCCTCAACATAGTCGTCAGCGCGATCTTCGTCAATGTCTCCTGTCTGGATGCGTTTTATCATTGCTGCCCACTCGTCGGAGTCTTGACCTTTCAAATGGAAACGCGCACGGGATAGTGGTGCTGTTGCGGCAAAGACCAGTTCGATAATATCATCTTTTCCCATGCCCAGGAATCCACCTTCTTCTTTGTGCTGGACAGATTCAATATCATGCACTGAAACATCGATATGAAGCTGCTGTACCATCTCTGAATCGGCTTTAAAAATGCCAAATCGTCTTTTGGTAACGACTTCTTCTCGTTGTTCAAAAAGCAGGCGTTGGTCGGTAAGGAAAAGATAACCTTCTGGCCCATCGTCTCCGTCTTGCTGCCATTCCGAGGCAACAGCAAGCAAAGGACCCTCGGCTTCTTGCATCCGAATCTCTTGTGAGCCGTCTAACAGATCGAGCATGGTTTTGACTTGGCTAAATTCATGGTCAATTTTGTAGAGTTCGGTGTCGATACCGCCATAAAGACCAGAAACGGCCGTTTTCGCCCCCCGAATTTGACGCTCTAGGCCAGAAACGGCCGTTTCCGCCCCCTTCACCGCCGATTGATTCGTAACACGCAACCGATTCAACTGCCGCTCCGTCTGATCCATGTCTGAATCTAATCTTCTTACTTGGGCACGTAATGCCGTATCCACACGAGGTCGTATCTCATCCCATTTGTCATCCAACGCTTCTAGCAAATCTTCAAGCTCACCTGCATGAACATACCCCCGCTCACGCAAATTTTCTAACGTAAACGGAAGTTCTGTCAGACGGGAATCGATTTCACCAATTGCACTGTAAATATCACCTAACTGAGCATCTGACTCCAACCGATCAAATCTTGTATGGAGTTGGTCAATTGTCGCTTGCAGTTGTGCATTCGCCGCACTTGTAGCAGCGGCAGTCGACGCACCTGGATGCGCAACCGGCTTGCGTCGTGCGGGTGGTTTAGGCATTGGACGCTGATTGATTTTCCTTTGGGTGGCATTCGCACGCGCCGTGGGACGTGCACGTCGCCCGACAGCGGGTTTTCGAGCGGGTCTGGCCCCCTTACGCGGTGAGCCAGTCGATTTACGGGTTCCGGCAGCGCGTCGTGCGCGCCGCATCTTGTCTCTCATACTGCCACGATCATTAGCCATTGTGCATTAACCTCCATTTTCACCAATTGTATGCCGTAAAAACGCCTCCATAAAGCCATCAAGCTTGCCGTCGATAACCGACTGGGCATTTCCAACTTCAAAATTGGTCCGATGATCTTTGACCATTTTATAAGGATGCAATACATAAGAACGAATCTGACTGCCCCAACCGGCATCGACATCTTCGCCCTTTAAAGCCGCCATTTCAGCATCTTGCTTGCGGCGTTCTAGATCAAACAGTTGCGATTTGAGGATGTTCATCGCTGACTGCATATTTTGTGTAAGTGAGCGCTGATTTTGACAAGACACGACGATGCCTGTGGGATTGTGGGTAATACGGATTGCCGTTTCATTTTTCTGAACATGCTGACCACCGGCACCGCTGGCTCTAAATCGGTCAATCCGCAAATCTTTTTCATCGATCTCGATTTCGATATCCTCAGCCACATCTGGCCACACTTCAACCTTAGCAAAGGATGTGTGGCGGCGATTGGATGAATCGAATGGCGAGATACGCACGAGTCGATGGACACCGCGTTCGGATTTTAAACGGCCGTATGCATAATCCCCCTTAAACGACATCAGACAGCTTTTCAAACCAGCAGAATCACCAGAGGTAAAATCCAAAATATCTACCTGAACACCATGTGCTTCCGCCCAGCGAATAAACATCCGCTGCAACATTTCAGCCCAATCTTGCGCTTCGGTACCGCCTGCGCCAGCATGAATGGCCAGAATTGCATTCTCGTCATCATACTTCCCAGCAAACAGCGTCTGAAATTCCAAGTCAGCCAATTTCACCTTTAAAGATTCTGTTTCTTGTTTAATTTCAGCAGAAAGCTCTTCATCACCAAGTTCAATCAGTTCCAAAGAATCTTCAATGCGGCCACTCAAATTTTGCCAAACATTCACCTGATTGCGCAAACGCGTCATGTCGCGCATCGCCGCTTGTGCTTTTGCAGCATCATCCCAAAAATTGGGTTCTGCTGCGAGTAATTCAAGTTGTTTTAATTGATCGACTTTGACATCTATGTCAAAGCCGCCTCCGTAGCTGTTCAACCGTTTCTTGTAATTGTTGAAGTTCAGTCGTTAAAAGTTCCATGTTCATTCTCCCGATAAGTTTTATTTTAGTTTTTTGCGATCAGAAAGCGATCATTGACATCGAACGAATTCGAGGTCTAAGCTCAGAAAACATGTGTAAACTGGTAGACCCAAAATTCATTTTGGGACAAACTGGCATTTATTCAAACAAACCATCAACAAACAAATCTGCATCAAATGGCGCTAAATCCTCGATTCGTTCGCCAGTGCCAATAAATCTCACTGGCAAACCAAGCTCACGGTAAATAGCAAACACCATGCCACCTTTTGCCGTGCCATCCAATTTGGTGAGAATAACCCCTGTCGCGTTAACCGACTCTTTAAATTTGGTTGCTTGCACCAATGCATTTTGCCCGGTTGGGGCATCAAGCACAAGCAGCACCTCATGCGGAGCCTGATGCACACTTTTTTGACAAACGCTGTGTACTTTTTCCAATTCACGCATCAAATTGAATTTGGTATGCAAACGACCCGCTGTGTCAATAAACAACAAATCGTATCCACGGGCACGGGCAGCTCGAATGCCATCATAAGCAGTGGCACCAGGATCACCACCAGGTTGACCAGAAATGACTGGGACATCAGCTCGTTCACCCCACACTTTCAATTGGTCAATAGCTGCCGCCCGAAATGTATCTGCCGCTGCCAAAACAACCTTGCGATCTTGCTCGAGATACCGCCGGGATAATTTACCGATGGTCGTTGTTTTACCAGAGCCATTGACACCAACAACCATCACAACGGTTAGCTGGCGTGGTTCTTCCATTGCAAATGGAGGAGGTTCTCCTAAAATTGCCCGTAATTCTTCTTTTAATGCATTGACAAGTTGGTCAGCTTTCAGGAGTCCTTCTTTTCTAACACGGCCTTGGAGTTTTTCCACGATGTCCAATGTAGTTGGCACACCGACATCTGCCTGCACCAACAAGGCTTCCAGGTCTTCCCAGGTTTCTTCATCAATATCACCGGCACCTAACACACCGGCAATCTGACCAAAAACAGATTGGCGCGTGCGGTTCAGTGACTCACGTATGCTTTTAAACAATGTTTTACCCTCGTATTCAAATCTTCCCGGAATCTGTTTCTAACGTGAACTTCTAACTACAGGTTCAAAGCTTCCGGGAAACTGGTTGTAATTTCGTAAATCGCAACGAGTATAACACTGATTTTAGCCGTTAGCAGTTTAAATTTATCTAAAGTTCAACTATCTCGCCATCGGTCGTTAGCTGTTCGACTCGTAGCGTTGCTTTATCAAGTTGGACGTTGCATCGGTTTGCTAACTTTTGCCCACGCTCAAATAGGGCCAATGACTCTTCAAGCGTTAATTCGCCAGCTTCTAATTTTGTAACGATTTCTTCCAACTCTACTAAAGCTTGTTCAAACGTGAGTTCTGTAATATCGTTCATTTCACTTCTCCAACAAAGCGTAGGACAAAACGCTGTTTTGTCCAAAGTGATTAATTAGCACCGGGTCAAGACGGCGTCTTGACCTACGATCAATCATCTTGAGGGTTCACTATGTTTGGCGACCGATGACCAGTTAAAGTAGCAATAGCATTTTTGACGGCTAATAGGGCCATTTGCTGGCGAGTTTCGATGGTGGCACTGCCCACATGGGGTGCAACGACCAGACGATCTTTGATTTGGGCTAATCCGGGAACCATTTCTGGTTCATTTTCAAACACATCGAGTGCCGCCCCACGAATTAATCCATCTGTCAACGCTTGCACTAAATCAGCTTCATGGATAATTGGGCCTCGTGCCGTGTTCACAATGCATGCGGTTGGTTTCATTTGTTTAAATTCGTTGAGGGTGAACAGATGCCGTGTTTCGGGTGTTAATGGGGTGTTGACACTGATAAAGTCGGACTCTTGAAGCAAGGTGGAAAATGGTGCTTTTTTGGCACCTAGTTCTTGTTCGACCGTTTCTTTGACATGATTGGATGTGTATAAAACGCGCATGTTGAATCCGAGAGCTGCACGACGGGCAACGGCCGTTCCAATCCGCCCCATCCCCACAATCCCCAACGTTTTGCCATACACATCTATGCCCACCATTTCTGGAAAAATTTCAAACCTCTGATATTTACCAGCACGCATGTACGCATCTGCTTCTGGAATACGGCGGGCGATTGCTAAGATGAGAGCAAATGCCAAGTCTGCCGTTGTTTCTGTGAGCACGTCTGGGGTGTTTGTGACAATAATGCCTCGTTCTGTTGCAGCTGGGACGTCAATATTGTCATAGCCAACGGCTACATTGGCAATTACTTTCAAGTTTGGCGCAGCATCCATTACTTCAGCGGTGATCTTGTCGGTTAATAAACAGACAATGCCGTCGGCATCGAAAACGGCCGTTTTCAATTCCTCAACTTCCATGGGCAAGTCCGACTCATGATAAGCTACATGAACCCCCTCCTGTCGAAAAAGTTCCATCGCCCCATCATAAATTTTTTGTGTAACAACAACTCTCGGTAACACGAATACTCCTGATTAAATCGTAGGACAAAACGTTGTTTTGTCCCTGTCAAATGGTCAAGACGCTGTCTTGACCTACGAATACCATTCGTGGTGATGTGCCACGTTCTAAATTCGACATATTTAGTCGTGTGCTGGTTCGTAATAAAGCAGCACAATCCCACAAGCAAATGCCAAAGATTTTTTAAGTGTCAAATGTTGGTAGCTGCCAAGTTCTTTGAATATCGACATGCCATTCCCAATTGCAGCTGGATTAATGAATAAATGAAACTCATCAATCAGTCCTTCTTTGATTAGAGCCGATACAAAAGTCGAGCCACCATATACAATGATGTCTTTACCATCTTGTTTTTTTAGGTTCGTGATTTCGTCGACAAGAGCACCTTTTGCTAAAACAGTATTATCCCATTCTGACTTATCAAGCGTTTTAGTAAAAACGACTTTTTTCGTGTTATTTATTTTTTCAGCGCCTTCTTCTTCTGGATTAGCAGCCCAATGTGGGATAAAGCCTTGTGCAAGCTTTCGCCCAAGAACGATGCTGTCAACAGGTTCTGTTATTGCTGCTACATAATTTTTCAGTTCATCGTCCCAGTCAAAAGTCATCCAGTCC
>QQUD01000118.1 GCA_008501785.1 Chloroflexota bacterium | reverse complement strand
AGTTCCTTTAACTAATAATCAATTTCATTTCACATTCAAATTCAATTCAAAATACAATACGCAGGATTTATCTAAAGGTTGCGAGAAAGCAAAAAAAGACCGGCACCTTATCCTGAGGAGTAACGTGTTGCTCTTTCAGGGGGTAGGTGCCGGTTTGCTTTCTTCACGCTATATATTTTTTTACGTTCTCACCTTCAAATCTGATATATTAAGCACTAGGCTTAAACGTTCATCACTGTTTGCTTCTTCAGTAAGATTTGACGATGATGTTCTTCTTCACGCATTTGGCTGAATTGTTTTCCCTTTTTTTAACGGTCTGAAATGCAGCCTACAAATCAGACACGGTTCCTTATCACCTCCTTAAGGTTTACCTGTTTTCGATGAGAGTTTGTTGTTAAGTAATTAAATTTCTAAGTTATTTGGGCTTTGCTCGGTACTGCTTGTTTCACAGCAGAGCCTTTTTTAATTTCGACAGCGCCTTTAGTTTATTGTTTGCGATGTTGTGTTTGGCGCTGTCTTGGCAGGAATATACAAATTTGATTGGGTCTACGTATATAGGAAAATTAGGATGGGCCAATAGTCCCAAGATGTGTTTTGAGGTGGGGAAATGATGAAAATTTAGCTTTTTTGACCCAAAATTGAGGAAATATTGGTCAAAATGATGAAAAATCAGCGTTTTTAGATTCAAAATGTATAACTTAAAAATCTGACAGCAGTTCTGACAGTCCTAGGACCCATCAATATTTTCACGTCGCATTCACACGAAATTGGACGTTTGAGATGAAAAAATGCTGGCCCTCATCATTCATTAAGCATCAAATGCCAAGTCCAATGCCATTTGCTGTGCTTCTGCGGGAGATGGTTTGTCGGCCCGAAAACAACTTATCAAGCCTGAAAGGTCTTGCGTGCGCCTTACCACAAACCCTGCTGTGTTTAATAACTGTTCCCAATCTTCACGCCGTTTCAAGTTGAGAGCCATGAGTCCCATGACCAGCCAATTGGTTTGTGTACGGGTTCTTTCTGCTAAAAGTAAACGGCCGTTTGGCGTTAAAACCCTGTGAACTTCCTTCAGTAAGGTGAGTTGATCCCCTTGTTGCCACAGTTCAGAAGCAATTTGGCACAACATGACAGATGATACGCTTTCGTCTGGGAGTGGAATCAGGTCCATGCTGGCATCACGCAGCGAGATGCGTGGGTCGGGTGGTGGAATTGGCATTCGTTTACGTAAGCGTACCAATGCTGGGTTTGTTGTCCATTGTGGATTATAAATATCGAGTACAATGATACGTCCTGTCGTTAAACGGCGGCTCAGATTAATCGCTCGTCGCCGATAGCCCAGATCGATAAATATAAATGTATCATTTGCCTGAATTTGCCCCATATCAAATAGAACATGATGAGGTCGCAGACCACCGATATCATACAGTTGGTACGCGCTCCACAAGGTGGCCAGCAAAAAGAAGATGAAGATGAGCAGAACGGCCGTTGCCATCGGGATAAACGAGAACCATCCCTGCGTCGCACTTATACCAACGACCAGCAATGCGAAAACCATACCTCCGTACAAACTCGCAAACAGAGGCCACTCCGCATAAATAAAATGGCGTAAACCGTTATATCTGCTGCTATTCATATCTGCACAAGTATACTGAAATAGAGTAAATGATCGTAGTTGTTAGCGACACGATGTTCTAGTTGGACCCAGGTCCAGCTCTTTTAGCAGCCAATCAAAGTCGAGATTGTTGAAATAGGGGCAAAATTGAGCTGAATTACCCTGATATTCAACCCCAAACACAGCTTTACCGGCATTGGTAAACGGCCGTAACAACTCGCACTCATTATATTGATAACATTGCTCATTCAGCGCCCAGTCATAATAGCTGACCAAATCTGGGATTTGATCTAAATCATTTTTTAAGCCGATAGACAAATTTCGATCATGGGCGGCAGATGCCAGCCAGATGTTGTAATCGAGCTGGTCTTGTCCGGTGAGTGGGAACCCCGAATCATTTGAGTATCCATCCATATTATCTGGCTCAACGCCGTCGCAGCCTTTGCTGACAGCAAGGTCGAGCCGCGCCATCATAATCGGTTCTAACTGGCTGATGGCTCGCACGTCGAGCCACCGTTCATCGGGCCAGCCATCAAGCGTGTTGCCTAGCACCGATGCTGGGAATTGACCAGCATCTGACCGCCAATTTTCGTAGCTGCCTGCACTGAAGTAACAGATGACAATACGGCCGTTTTCATGCAACAAATCAATTGTTGATTGGGGCGTGTCAAACAAATCAATATCATACATCTCCACATCAAAGCTGGTGTCAATTTCACCTGTAAGCTGCCATTGCCAGCTTACCCCTGGAGACGGCTGCCAAATATCACCAGGTCGTTGCACAAGCGGGAGGTAAGTGGCACTATCCGTAGAATCTTCGCTGTAAACATTTGTTTGGCAACCGATCGTGCCGCTTACCAAAAAGAGGAAGACTATTAATAATTTGATCGTGTATTGAACACTTATCGCATACTGTGTGTTAAAAAATTGCTTCATCATGTTAATATTGTAATGGAGTTTAACAATGAGTGAGCAAAATCGGTACGAAAGATTTGAGGAACGCTATGCGATGGGTCGTTTGCCTTGGGATGATGAGCTGCCGCCGCCTGAGGTGATGGCGCTGGTAGAAAAGTTAGCGCCGGGTCGCGCGTTGGACTTGGGATGTGGATACGGTCGTTCTGCCATTTACCTGGCTCGACACGGTTGGCAGGTAGATGGTGTTGATTTTATTCAGAAAGCCGTTACGGAAGCCACCAAACGAGCACAAGAAGCAAAACTAGTTAAAAAAGCTACCTTTTATCAAGGTTCTGTTGCCGATCTGCATTTTTTAAATGCATCTTATACGTTGGCAATAGATGTGGGCTGTTTTCATTCATTATTGGCAGTTGATCAACTGGCATACCGGGATGAATTGCTGCGGCTACTGGTTCCAAAAGCACAGTTTTTGCTGTTTGCCCGCACCACCAGTGGTGATGAAGAGCCTGAAGATGGCCCTCCTACAGTTGACGAATCACATTTAAAGTCTTTGTTTGAACCACATTTTCAGCTTGAGCATATTGAAATAGGGACAACACAAGTTGAAGATAAACCCCTATGGAATTCAGCCTGGTTTTGGTATCGAAAGTATGGATAGGAAGAACACGGATAGCGACATAAATCTAATCTGTGTTCTCCCCATCCATATTTACAGATTTCGTTTTGGCCACCATTCCAACAAAGTACTCCCATCCGTAAACCCAAGCGGCAGCAGCGATCCCAAACCAAATACCAACAAATTCTCCCAAAAAACAAACTGGGCTAGCAAATAAGATAATCCACTATCGGCTTGTTGTAAAAATAGGACAAGTGCCCCCACACCTGCCAATCCAAAGCTGACGGGTGGTCCACCTAACGCTCGCCGAATATGAATTTTTGCCGGTAAATCCGGTTCATCTCGTGGATAGACTGATCCAGCAAGTAAATGCAGCAGCCGAATTTCACGCATTGGATACCCGACTCGACTTGCTACCCAGGCATGACCCAGTTGATGCAATAATTCGGAAACCCAGTGCAGCACCATCGCTAATAACCCGCCTAAGATGCTGCTGCCCAGAGAAAGCTGAAACCCCAACGCGCCAATGAGCGCAAAAACAATCCAGAGGACAAGCGAGCTAACTAAAGCCAATTGAGTTGTTGTGATGGGGATGTTTCCAATTTGTAACAATGTGTATTTTTTACGCATCTACGCCTCCATTGCGAGCAGTCGATCAAGTTGATCAATGTTGATGCCAGATTGTAAAGAGAAAACGGCCGTTTTCCCACAAACTGCCTTCAAAACAGCCAAATGAGCCGCCAACGTCTCTTTATCCCAGCAATCCATGCTCTCACTCATCAAGCGTGACCATCCAGCAGCAGCGGCGAGAGGCGTGAGTTTTGTTTCAGCATGTGCGTTTACCTGAGGGAAAATGAGGTGGGTGATTAGTGTTGGTGTGCCGAAACGGCCGTTTAACGCCTCCAAAACCTGATGCATTTCGGCAACCCCCGACTTAATCTCCAAGTCAGGCAGCATCTCAATTGTGTGTGGACGAATGCCAAAATAACCTGGTGTCGGCCAAGCCACTACGTCTTTATCCGATTGCGTGAGCAGCGTCACATCATTGCTCAGCAACTGCCAACCTGCTTGCAGCAGACTCAAGCCAGCCGTTGTTTTGCCACTCCCAGGCGGTCCGACAATTAATACACAACGGCCGTTTTTCTCCGCCGCAAATGAATGAACCAGATAAATACGACGCCGTCGCAAAATGGGGGCCAGTGCCGTGTACAAAATGTCTTCAAAACGGCCGTTTGCCACCCCCTGTTCATGAACTACACCTCGAACTAAACCTGTTCCAGTAACCGACACATGTACGATCGCCGCATTCTGAAATACAAGCAAAAACGCATTGTCACCGGCGGCGTAAACTGCAAATTGAGAAAGGGGGTGGGTGAAAAACGGCCGTTTTCCCAAATACTCCCCATACGCATCCAAAAATAAAACCGCCTGCGATTGTCTAAAATCTTCAACCACATGCAGTTCAACAGGAATAGAATTGTCTACCCGGTCACATAAAAAAGGCTTGAAAACAGCTCCCCAACACTCCTTTAGTGCAGCCGAATCCCCAACCAACTCAGCCGCAAAACACCCCAAGTCAACCACAAGTCCCCCTCCAAAAAGAGAACCAACCGCAGAGGTCGCTGAGAGCACAGAGATTTTTTCACCTCTTCCTCAGCGTTCTCAGCGTTTCCTGCGGTAAAAATTCCTATCTCTGTCTCTGTCTCATTACTCTAGCTCCCCCGTCGCCAACTGTGCAATCGCCTCTTCAAACAGTTCATAAGGCTGTGCACCGGAAATGAAGTAGCCATTAATGAAGAAGGCCGGTGTGCCATTTACGCCTAGCTGGCTTCCTTCTGCCGCGTCTGCTTCGACGGCGGCTGTATATTTGCCACTTTCAAGACATTCACTAAAGCTGTCGGTGTCCAAACCCAAGTTGCCAGCATATCCAGTGAAGAGATCGTTGGCGTCGGAACGGCCGCTCCACTCACCCTGCGTCTCAAAAATCACATCATGCATTGCTAAATATTCGCCCTGATCACCAGCACACCGGGCTGCTTCCGAGGCGGCCGTTGCTTGTGGATGAATTGCAGTGAGTGGGAAATCTTTAAACACATAGCGCACCACACCCGTATCAATAAAATTCTCTTTGATTTGCGGGAAGGTTTGGGCAAAGTGACGACCACAGTAAGGACATTGGAAGTCTGTGTACTCCACAATTGTTACCGGCGCATCTGGGTCGCCAATCACAAACGCATCCCCTTCGGGTACTTCAACCGGTCCGGTTGGTGCCGCCGTTGGTTCTGGCTGTGGCGCAGATTGCACGTAGGCATCTGCTAATGTGCCTTCTTCGGCATAGGTGACAGCCAGTTCAAAATGTTCAATGGGTCGAGCACCAACCAGCGGGAACCCGTCGACAAAAAAGCTTGGCGTGCCTGTAATGCCTAATGACATACCTTCTTCTAAATTGGCCTGCACCACATCATCATATTTGCCGCTGGTCATACAAGCTGTCAGTGTATCGCTGTCAAGTCCAATACTTTCTGCCAGATCACCAAAATAATCAGTCGTGTCGGAACCAAGCCCACCCCATTCGCCTTGTTCAGCAAAAATTGAATCGTGC
>QQUD01000914.1 GCA_008501785.1 Chloroflexota bacterium | reverse complement strand
ACGAACCGTCAATATAAACCCGCATACCATCATCCATTGTCGCTTTAAATTCATAGGTACTTGCATTAAAAGTCAGTGAGCGGGTCCATCTTACCGAAAAGCCATCAACAGGAATGCTGCTGTCTGGTGAATTTTGGCCCCAATCAAAGTTGACAGATGAATCATTGCGCGTCAGCGTCACAGCACCAGTCAAATCCTTGGTTGAATAATACTCACCAAGCCAGGTCGATGAAGTTGTTGTTGATGTTTTACTCCACCAGACATTAATATTGGCATCGCCAGTTCCTTCATAATAATCTACACGAATCGTGTGCGAGCCAGCCGCTATAGTAACATCCGCAGAATAGGTATTTGCAGTTGCATCATGCCATTCATCAATCACAAGCGACCCGTCCACATAAACGCGCACGCCATCATCAGCCGTCGCATTAAAACGGTATGTGCCTGATTCAAAATCTAATGTTCGCGTCCAGGTTGCTGAAAAATTATCAACTGGTATTTCTGTCGCAGGAGAGCTTGTTCCCCAATTAAAATTGATACTGCTATCGCTTCTCTGCAAAACAGGACTGCCACTTAACGTCGTATTGCTATAAAAATTGCCCTGCCAGCTCGTAGATGTGGGGGCTACGGTTGGGGTTGATGTGCCAGCGTTGTCACCAGACTCGCCACTGCTGGTAGCAGCAGAGGTTGGACGCGGCGGTCTGGTTGCCGTCGCAATCGGCACCACGATACGTGTATAAAATTCTGGTTCTAAAATTTGTCCATCAGGTAATTGCAGTTGCCAATAGCTGGTGTAAGTGCCAGGATTCATGGGTGATAACAACAGCACAGACACGTCAATCACTTCACCAGGGTCCGCTGGTGAAATCGGTACCCGTGTATTTTTCCCCATCTGTTCGCCACGCGTATATACAAAATCTGACCCTGCAATCCATCGACAATTGCCTGTGTTGATCATGCGCCATGTTTTGTCGAAGTTTATTCCTGGCGGAATGACGGAGTCATCAGGAATTGTGACATCATAAACAAAGGCGATGTCATACACACAATTTGGGTCTGGTGTGGGTGTTGAGTCACCTGGAATGATGGTTGGTGTCGTGTTCGGCAACAAGGTTGGCAAAGGTGTGTTGGTCGGGATTGGTGTAGCAGTTGCCGTTGGCAACACATCTTCTGCGGCCACAACTTCTACGGGAACGGCCGTTGGCTGCTCCTCATCCGAACTGGGAATCAATGAACAGGATGTTAACCAAACAGCAAAAATGATGAAACAGATTGTCCAAATTTTTCGATTCATACTCCACCTCACAGCCATTGCTGTTTGATTGCAAATGACATAATGACTTTCCATAAGAAAAAAACGTTTGACATATTATCGCTAATTTTTTGCTTTTTTGCGAATTGAAATAAGAAAACGGCCGTTTTCCTCACTCAACCACCAAGATTAGAGAGTAAACGGCCGTTTTACTCCTTCACACAACGCCACCATTTTCCAAGACAATCTCGCCGCATCCAATTTTCTTGTGGTTTGGTTGGAAGTGATGATAAAAAAACAAAAACGGCCGTTTCCCCCCACAATCAAGAGAAAACGGCCGTAAATCTAAAATCGTAAATCGTAAATCTAACTAGTACTGAAACCAACATCTTTTGACGGATAAAACGTGCGCAAATGGTTTCAGTTTAAGTGTTCCGTTCAGATGTGTTATCCGTCAATATTTGTTGGTCGGAACACTAGTCAGTTACAATCCCAGTTCGTTTAGCATAATCCGGTGCATAAGAACTCAACACACGCATATAGTTAGCCCGTTCAAATGCTGCTGGCTCACTGCAATTCACCTGGCTCAAGCTGCCACGTAGTTGGTCTAGTGATTCATACTCATTCTCAACCAGCCACGCTTCAATGCCCATCCGCATTACTTGCAGACGATTCACACCATTGCGCAGCAGTTCAGATGCCATCATGACAACGTTTGCACCAGCGGCCAAGCCCTTTAGTGCATCCATTACAGTGTGGACACCCGTTGTCAGAGCGAGGTCGGTTTGAACACGGCCGTACAAAATCGCAATCCACCGCAATGGCAGGCGCAATTCCTGAGACGAGCTTAACTGCAAATTAGGCACAACTTCCAGATTCTCCAGGTCCAAATCAGGTTGGTAGAAGCGATTAAACAACACCAGCCCATCTACCCCACCCTCTGCCAGACGGCGTGACATGTTGGCAACCGAACTAAAATATGGGTTCAGCTTCATTGATACTGGAATCGAAACATTCGATTTCACATCACGCAAAGCGTCTAGATAAAGCTGTTCAACAGCATTGCTGTCCATATTCATATCAGTTGGCAGGTAATAAATATTCAATTCCAATGCATCTGCACCAGCAGCCTGCACATCCTTTGCATATTTCACCCAACCACCAGTAGAAACACCATTCAAGCTGGCAATGACCGGAATGCTCATCGCATCCTTCGCCTTGCGAATATGTTCCAAATAGGCATCTGGTCCAGTTTTATATTCCGAAGCATCCGGGAAATAATTCAGTGCTTCAGCAAAGCTTTCTGTTCCCTGCATCAAATGCTCATTTAATGCATGCGTTTCCTGTGTAATTTGCTCTTCAAACAAAGAGTGCAGCACAACCGCAGCAGCCCCTGCATCTTCCATTTGACGAAGACTGTCTAGTTCACGAGCAAGTGGCGACGAAGATGGCACCAATGGGTTCTTCAAGTCTAAACCGAGATAAGTCGTTTTCAAATCCATATCGTTTCTCCGAAAATTAAAAGGAATGAGCCGGATTTTTCAAGTCAAAATCCGGCTCCTAATTTGTCAAAAAACGTTACGCTTTACCGTTCTTTGCTGCCATTTGTTCATACGTTTTCCATGTCTTTTCGACATCAGATTTTGCTAAATCTAACAAACGTGTGGCGGCTTCAGAATTGCTTTGTTTCAAAATCCGATAACGTCCTTCACGATAAATGTAATCTTCCAACGGCAATTTCGGTGCCTTGCTATCGAGTTGGAATGGATTCTTGCCTTCCAGAGTCAAATCTGGGTTATAACGGAAGAGTGGCCAATAACCAGATTTAACGGCCGCATCCTGTTGTTCCAAACCAAATTTCAGGTCATAACCATGTGCGATACAGTGGCTATATGCCAAAATCAAGGATGGACCATCATACGCTTCCGCTTCAATAATGGCGCGAATCGTTTGTCTGTCATTTGCACCAAATGCAATACGAGCGACATAAACATTTCCGTAGGCAATTGCTTGCATACCCAAGTCTTTCTTTGCACTTGGTTTACCCGCAGCTGCAAACTTGGCAACAGCACCACGAGGTGTTGCTTTCGACATCTGCCCACCGGTATTGGAGTAAACTTCCGTATCCATCACCAGCACGTTAACATTACGTCCCGATGCCAATACGTGGTCTAAACCACCATAACCAATGTCATATGCCCAACCGTCGCCACCAAAGATCCACACATTCTTCTTTGCGAAAATGTCAGCCATGCTCAACAGATTCGTCAGTTGCAGTCGTGCAGCTTCAACCGCGTCTCCACCTTCAGCCAACAAATTGTTCAAACGACCTTTCAGTCCTTCAATGCGTTCACGCTGGTTTTCAACTTCAGCATAATCAACCTGGTCTGAGAACAAAATGCCATCTGCCAATTCGCTACCAATCAGTTCACGATGTTCACGAAGCAATCCGGTTGCTGCTTCCAAACGCTGGTCCATTGCTAAGCGCATACCCATACCAAACTCAGCATTGTCTTCAAACAGTGAGTTTGACCATGCAGGGCCACGGCCGTTTGCATCTTGTGAGTAAGGCGTTGTCGGCAAGTTACCACCGTAAATGGAGGAACAGCCTGTTGCATTGGCAATTACGGTGCGGTCGCCAAACAATTGGCTAATCAGCTTCACGTAAGGTGTTTCACCACAACCTGCACATGCACCCGAGAACTCAAAGAGCGGCTCAAGGAGTTGGTTGTATTTTACTTGATTGACCGGGATAGAAGTGCGGTCCACTTCAGGTAAACCAAGGAAAAATTCCCAATTCTCTTTTTCTGCTTCACGAATGGGTGGCTGTGCAACCATGTTAATCGCTTTGAACTTCGGTTGTTTCTTATTCTTCACCGGGCAAGCTTCCACACAAATGGCACAGCCGGTGCAATCTTCAGGAGCTACCTGCAAGCTGTAAGCCTGTCCCTTAAATTCTTTAAAGCGAGCATCCGTCGTTTTAAAGGTCTCAGGTGCATCAGCCAACAGAGCCTTATCAACAACCTTCATCCGAATGACGCCATGCGGACAAACAAAGGCACATTTACCACATTGGATACAAATATCCGGATCCCATGCAGGAATTTCAGTGGTGATATTGCGTTTTTCCCACTTGGTTGTGCCGGTTGGGTAAGTGCCATCAATTGGCATCGCGCTTACCGGTAAATCATCACCCAGTCCTTCCATAATCCGTGCCGTCACAGATTTAATGAAATCAGGTGCAAATTCTGGCACAATGGGTGGGCGTTCATAATCGCTGGTAGCCTCGGCCGGAACCTTAACCTCATGCATTTGGGCCAACGCACCATCAACCGCTGCAAAGTTAGATTCAACAACCAAACGACCACGTTTGCTATAAGTCTTCTCAATCGCTTTCTTAATGGCTTTAATCGCTTCATCCGTTGGCAAAACGCCACTCAAAGCGAAGAAACAAGTCTGCATAATCGTGTTAATACGGCCACCCATACCTGTTTCACGTGCAACTTTCAGCGCATCTACCACATAGAACTTCAAGTTCTTTTCAATGATGGCTTCTTGCATACTGCGCGGCATTTGATCCCAAGCTTCATCTGGCCCAAATGGCGTATTCAACAAGAATGTTGCGCTTGGGGCTGCCAATCGAATCATGTCATATTTATCAACAAAGCTAGATTGATGACAAGCCACAAAATTTGCTGTTGTGATCAAGTAAGGGGAACGAATCCGGTCTTTACCAAATCGCAAGTGAGATGTGGTAACAGCACCAGATTTTTTGGAGTCATAAACAAAGAAACCTTGTGCGTAATTGTCCGTTCCTTCACCAATAATTTTGATGGAGTTTTTGTTAGCGCCAACCGTACCGTCTGCACCCAAGCCGTAGAAAACAGCGCGGACAACATCATCAGATTCAATGTCAAATGATTTATCCCATTTCAAGCTGGTGTGGCTTACGTCATCATTGATACCAATCGTGAAATGATTTTTTGGTTTATCTTTACCCAATTCATCAAAGATTGCTTTCACCATTGCGGGGGTGAATTCTTTCGAGGACAAACCATAACGACCACCAACGATCTTAGGCATTGTCTCAAAGGGTGCAGTGCCATCTGCAATAGCTTCAACTATCGCAGTAACAATATCGAGGTAAAGGGGTTCGCCAGTTGCTCCCGGCTCTTTTGTGCGGTCGAGTGCGGCGATTGTCTTCACGGTAGGTGGCAATGCCTGAACAAATGCACTCACGTCAAATGGACGATACAGTCGCACAATCACAACACCCACTTTCTCGCCTTGCGCGGCTAAGTATTCTGCTGTGTCATGTGCTGTATCGGCACCAGAACCCATCAAAATGATGACTTTTTCTGCATCGGGGGCACCCACATAGTCAAATAGATGGTATTGGCGACCCGTCAGTTTCGCCAATTTGTCCATTGTGTCCTGAACAATGCCAGGGGTTGCATCATAGAATGGTTGACAGTTTCCCGTGCTTGGAAGAA
>QQUD01000527.1 GCA_008501785.1 Chloroflexota bacterium | reverse complement strand
GGATTCAATGTAAATCCGTCTGGCGGCTTTTTGGTTACTTTTCGGCAAATGCCACAAACCGGCCCCAGCAAGAGGCGAGTTCCATTCCTTTTTGGATGAAGGCGGCGATGAAGTAACGGCCGTTTTCCGCCCCCGCCAAATCACCACCCAAATTCTCCGCATGCACAATCCCCTTCGAGAACAAATTTAAATGCATATCTTGATAATATTTGTCCAGCGGATACATCTCATCCCAATCTTTGCCGTACTGGTCAATCAGCTTTTGATTCGCTTCCGCAAACGTCTTCGGATGCCAATCCCGCTGAATTGTGTTCATCGGATGCTCCATCGCCACACAATCCACACCCAGCCACTTAATCTTTTTCTGCACACACCAATCCGCAAAATCAGGTGATGGCCCTGGATGTTTGATCATGTAGCGGAACTCATCCGACTCCTCGCTGTTCCAGCCATATTGATGCCAACCTGTTTTAATCAGCAAAATATCGCCTTCTCGAATATCAACCGCTTCCTCAATCATCGCTGGCGTGTACACGCTTGAATTGCTCACCTTGTCCGAAATATCCACAATCACGCCAGGACCTGTCCAATAATCCATCGGCATCTCGCCAATTGTGCGACCTGCCGCATGAAAATGCTTCTCACCATCCATATGTGATGCCAAATGGAAGCTGGCGCGACAGTGTGCATTGTTGCGACCCAGTCCAAAATATTGCCCACCAACCCGCTTTGTGTACTTCACACTCAGCGGCTCGTAATTTGCCCACTGCGGCGTTTGCACGCTAAATGGCAATGTTAAATCCAGCATTTTCGTCTCGCGCATTGCGGCAAAGAAATCATCATTGCTCATGTCATCAGGGGCTTGCAAAGCTGCCACACGGCTCCATGCTGACTCAACTTCCATAAACGGGATAGGTTGAATCATAATCCAGGCGCGTTGGTTGTTTAGTTCATCAATGTTTCCACCGAGTGATTCGGCCAGCAGCAGCCCTGCTTTCGGCATCTTGATGTGGGTCAACTCGTGATACCATTCTGCCGGATATAGTTCGTCCCACGTTTTGCCATGTGTTTCTTTCAGCTTCGCTTCCGCTTTATCAAACTCACGCCCATGCATGGTGCGCAAATTGGTGTTCATCGGGTGCTCGGCACAGCCACAATCGACGCCAACCACCTTCAGCTTCATGTTTAGCGCCCATTCGAAAAATTCAGGCGATGGCCCTGGATGGCGCAAATAATAGCCAAATTCTTTGTTTTCGATGCCGCCCTGCGCATTTTCATTTTCCACATCGGGCTGATCCCACCCGTATTTGTGATAGCCGGTGTTGATAATCAGAATATCGCCTTCCTTCACCTCAACCCGTTCGGTAATCATTTCCGGTGTGTACAAACTGTAATCTGACACCGCATCTGATATATCAACGACAACACCTTCTCCGCACAAATCGGTCAAGGAAATGTCGGCAATGGCTGTGGCTCCCGAATGGAATGCACGGGGTCCAACCAAATGGGTGCCGGTGTTGTTACTCCATTCGATTAGCTGCCCATTTGCACCTTGTCCACCACCAAACGACCCCGTTAGCCGTTTGAAGAAATGCACTTGCAGCGGCATTTCACCCGGCCACGGCGGGGTAAACACGCTTAATGCTTGCGTTAAGTCATACCATTTTGCATCTTTAATATTGCTTATTACTGATTCACGGTCCATCTTGCCTCCTTGCAACGTTTTGGTTTATCTTTTTGCCCAGCACAAAAATAAAGTGGCGATGTTATTTATGACACTTTCTAAATTGTTTTCAAAATCTGATGAGGCTGTGCTGTCGGCCCCATCAGAAATGCCTCTCATTTCGATAAATGGTACGTCATTGAACACACATGCTCTGGCTCCGCCTGCGCCTTCCCAGGCAACTGCCAATCCGTTTGTCAACTTTTGTATTTCGTTTTTCCTTTTAATATCGATTACGTCTTCGTCGCCGCTGGCGATTGGGCCGAAGTGGATTTGGAATGAGTTGAGAAGTGGGAGTGATTTTAGGTGGGTTACGGCCGTTTCATCCCCCCTAAACTTCGGCAAAAGCGGCGGCCCAAACCGGTTGTAAATATCATGTTCAACTGTCTCCGTTGCCACCACAATATCGCCAATGTTCAGATTATCCACCAACGCACCAGCCGCTCCCGCACAGATGACAAACTCCCATTCAGGATTTTGATCTATTAGGTATTGCGTATGAATCGCAAACTGGACTTTTCCCAATCCACCACATGACACGACGATGTCAATATTGGGAAAACGCACAACCGGTACTTTGCCGATTGAACATTGTTCAAATTGATGGATTTCACTTTTAGCGCTTGCTAAAAAATAATCATATTCTTTTTGAGTGGGTATGATGACAAGTTTACTCATGTTTATTTATTTTTGTTTAGATGAGAGACAGGCGAATCGGGCAAGTTCAGATGTGTTCCAAAATGAATTTTGAGCCTACTGGATCAAACATGTTTATGGAAGTTAAATAAATAATCAGGTAATAGAAAACTACAAAATGTGGCCCTGTCATTCCCGCGCAGGCGGGAATCTACTCGACTACGTCATGGATTCCCGCCTGCGCGGGAATGACAAGTTCCCTATTACCGTTTTATTTTCTTAACGTTCATAAACATGTTTTCAGACTTAGACGTCGAATTCATTCGATGACTATTACTATTACCCAATAAAAATTCGAAAAATCTTTAAACGTCCATCTCCCATCTAAACCATCATCCTTTTATTGTGTTAAAAAAGACAGCACTACCGGCAGTTTTGATTGCAGCGGTGGTGGAAAACTGTGTCCCAGGTCAGGATAGATTTCCAAATGGCAAGTGATTTTATGGTGGGTCATCAATTCTGCCAATCGTTGGGCAATGTTGCAGCAATATTCATCGTGCTCGCTGGCGACAATGTACGCTTTCATGTCCGATGGAAAACACCTTGCTTCGAGGTAGGGGACCATGCTGTTCGCGTCGTTGAGGAATGGCGCAATCAATAAAAGCCCATTCACCTTGATTTCTCCACTCAAGGCAAGTTCAGTTGCCAGCCCGCCCCCCATTGAAAAACCAGCTAAGACTTGCTGTTGTGTATTAATTGGATAATTGGTGCAAAGTGTGTCGTAATGCTGACGAATTTCTTGGAGCGACCATTCCCAATCCACCCACGACGGTTTTCCTGTTTGGTAGGATTGGGACGATTGGGGTATGCCGAGAAACCAGCCGTGAGAAACGGCCGTTTCCCAATACTCCCCAAACTCATCCACCACACTATTATTCCCATGCAGCGCCAGCAGCAGCGGGTAGGGGGGATCATGGGGGGGCTGTTTGGTTTTGAGGATGGGAACGGCCGTTTCCATCGCCACCCTGCGCCGTTCTTCACAAAGTCCGGTCAGCCGCACAAATTCTGGCGAGTTGTGAACCAGTTCAAACTCTTCATCTTCTGCCAACCCGCTAAACCAATGCCCTTTGCCCACAGCTTCATCCAATAATTGTAAAACCAGATCCGCTTTTTTTAGCAGCGCCGCCATGCGCAAGCGCCAATAATAAACAACCTTTTCTGCGTGATAAGAAAAATCTGAAAATTTATGGGCTTCTTTGGTTATTAAAGTGAGTGCTTCCTCGTATGTACCCTCTGCGACCAATTGCAGATACTGTTCTTCAACTTCAACAATCGTCAAGTGACTCATTTTTGCTAACTCCTGTAGCGATTAATAAACCTATCAACCATGATGTGGTGCAAAACAACATCACGTTTTATCAGTTGAAATAGGGTTAATATTTAAATGGATTGCAGCCCGTTAAGGCTGATGAGTACAAGCCCGGCACTTCTGTCCGGGCCAACTCACAATCCGGGTCGCGTACAGGTTGAGTTCATTCTATTTATTTCTCATAATGGAATCGACAAGTGATGATAATGATTGCAGAATCAGTAATTCGATAAACAAGGCGATGTTCTGAATCGATCCAGCCTGATCTTCAGCAATAGATTTTTGCAAATGCTCCGCATTGGCTGATTTTGAAATTAAATAAAGCGTTTCTTGCCACGAATTAAATTCATCTAATGATAGCATCACGATGCTCTCACCACTTTCGGTTGTGACGACAGTTGGTTCAACATCGTCAAGAATACGCTTGACAAGTGCGCGGAAATTCCCCTCGGCATGGCTCAATGTAACTGCATTCATACATTCACCTCATCATTTCTTTTCTTGCAATTATACCGTCTTGTTTAGCTATTCTGTTCAGAGTGGAGGATTCCCAGGTAGTCTTGCCAAGGCCCAACCGCATCTTGATATTGACTTGCCATCACTTGAGCAATTTGTCCCAGGTGATTCAAATCATGGACAGTCCACGTCGCCAATAATTGTCTCAAATTGACACTGCCTAACTCAGGATGTTTTCCTTGGCGCTCATAATCAGAGGGCTGTAAGTTGAACGCTTCTAGCGTTTCCAGATTCTTTTGTCGAAGCTCTGCAAATGAAGTGAGAAGTTCAGGCAACGGTTTGCCTTTGCTCGTCTCAAATTGGGCAAACCGATCAAAAGGTTCAAATTCTGGCACGTCATTTTCTGCGGAAAGGATGAGTTCAGCACGTGGAATCCAGTCTGTTAATTCTCCATGAATGAAATGCCCGACGATGTCAAATGCATTCCACGAATTGCCCCCTTCATTGTTCATGACCCATCCGTCAGGCATATGCAGCAGCCACGTTTCTAATATTTTGGGCGTTCGCTTCAATATTTCAATCGCAGCATCCAACTCAAATTCCATCATGTCACCACCTCATTTTCCCCAGAAATTTGTTCAGCTATCGATTTGGCCCAATCGACCATCGGGCCAGGTGGATGGAGTTGGGTGTATTTTTGGAAAAGACGGCCGTTTTCCCCCCTCAACACCCCACCAATCACCCTCGGCACTTGATACCCTGGAAACAAACTCTCATCCCGCTGCCAACTTTGTGCCAAAGCCACAGCGCCATCACTTTTAGATTCCACCCCATAAACAATTTCACCCAAAAAGAACGACATCGCCGCGCCCATACACATCATGCACGGTTCCAGATTGGTATAAAGCGTCACATCCCGCCGTTTGCCCGGAAATGGATGCAAACGATCCGCCATATCCAAAGCCTGCATCTCTGCATGAGCCAAAAAACGTTTTTGTTGTTTTTCACCAGTCGTCGCTTGAGCAATGATTTCGTCATGCAACACAACAATAGCTGCAATTGGCAGTTCGCCTTGTTTTAAAGCCGATTCAGCCAATTGCAGCGTTTGCTGCATGAAATAATGCATTCTATTCATCAAGATTGGCGAGTATATCGTCAAACATCTCCCTATGCTCTGGCCGGTCTCCTGACCATGCCGCAGCAATTTTTAGGTTAATAAACCTTCCCACGTCCTCCGAGCCGTTCTACGTGAGTTGGATCGTAGCAGTCGCCGTATTTTGTTTTAGGCATTGTCGCTTTTTTCTTCATCAGCTCATCGTATTCGTCATCGTCAACCATAGCGACGATACGGGAGATGCTGGCTTCGCCATCGACAAAGCGCCAGGGAAAGCAGCCCACTTTGACCCGCCGGTTCACAAGCAAGTCAATGTCGCCACCGACACATTCGGCGTGGATAATGCCCTTATCGAACATCAACAGGTGCATCATCTGGTACATGTCTTTGGTGAAATATTCGGCCAGCGATTTGCCATATTTTTCGCGGAAATGGGCGTCTGCATCGTCT
>QQUD01000393.1 GCA_008501785.1 Chloroflexota bacterium | reverse complement strand
TTCATTTAGCCCTGCTTGCAACGCTTCTGCAAATGGCTGTGCTTCTGCCGGTGTATCGGTGGAAAGCATCGTGAGCGCATTGTCAAAAATATTTTCTAGTGTAATCAGGCTGTTATCAACGGCAGCTATTGCTTCTGCACCTTGCTGCTGTTGCACAATCGTGATCGAATCTGTTTGCAAAGCTTGTTGCAAATGCTCACGACTTTTTTCTAAATAGACGCGCACACCAATGCCATTGCCGGGGTTTTGGGTTTGTCCATCAAGATTGACATCCCCAAATCGTTCGCCACTTTCGCCATCCAAAATGTTAACGACATGTTCTAGATGTTGTTTGGCTTCGGTTAAATTGTTGGCCGCGAGTGCGTCAAGTGAAAATCCGGCGTGTTGGGCGGCAACGGCCGTTTGCCCCAACGCATTATCCAACAAACCAACCCCATCGCCGCCATCTACCAGCACTTGCCGAATTTCGCTGATGAATGCGTCTGTTAGTTCTCCGGTGAACGCGATGTCACCGGTTATTTCAGTTGCATCGATTTCGTCTGGCTCAACTGAGAGCAAAACACGGCTGGTCGTGGGCAGTACGTTTTCGTTCAAATCGACGGTGGTGAAAATACGGCCGTTTTCCACCACAACTTCACCCATATTCAACAAATCGCCATTTGATGATTCTAACCACAGTTCGTGATGAAAGTCGGCAGGTGGCTGCAGAACGCGATTGATTTGCAGCGTGATGCCGTTATCTGTGAACCGTAATCCGCCGAAGCGGTTGGGTGTATCGAAGGGGATGGAAACGGCCGTTTCTGTTGGTTTGGCTGTTGGCTCTGATGTTGGTTCAACTGTGGGTTCTGGAGCCGGTTTGGTTGGGTCTGCAATCAAGGCGGGAACGTCGGTGGCGGCAGGTTCGATTGTGGGGGCGGTGGTTTGGGTGATGGAAATGCCTGCACTGAGCGCAGTCGAAGTGGCCGTTTCGTCACTCGCATTGTTGTTGCGTGAAATGAGGAAGATTCCGGCAAAAAGGATTATGGCAGCAAGCACGCCACCTACAATCCAGGGAGTGCGATTGGTAGTGGTTTGTTTGGGTTTGATTGTGGTAGGTGGATCAGGGTAAACGGCCGTTTCTGCAACCTGTTTTGTGCCGGCAATTGTTGCACTGTAAGCTGTATCGCCCAACGATTGTTGGGCTTCTTGAATGGCTGCCAGCAGTTCTTCGGCTGTTTGGTAGCGGTCTTCGGCTGATTTTGCTAATGACTTTTCCAATATATTAACGAGTGGCAATGGCAAGTCGGGATTGTGTTCCAATGGGGAGGTGAGTGGTTCATGTACCTGTTTAACGACGAGTGAGAGGGGGGTGTTGCCTTGATAGGGGGTACGTCCCGTCACCATTTCATACAAAATGACACCGAGGCTGTAGATGTCGGAACGGCCGTCAACCTTTTCCCCCAATACCGCTTCAGGACTCATGTAAGCAGGTGTACCTACAAGCGCCCCGGTCATTGTCAAAGAGTCATCACCCATTAAGCGCGTGATGCCAAAATCTGTCAGCACTGCCTGCGTACAATCAATATCGGCAAACATCACGTTAGCAGGTTTGATGTCTCTATGGATCATGCCGTTTTGGTGTGCGTATGCCAATGCATCCGTAAGCTGACCTGATAAAGTCAATGCTTCTGAACTGGACAATGCACCCTGCTCATCCAAATAATCACGCAGCGTTTTACCGGGAATATAATCCATCACCATGAAATACATTTCGCCTGATGCATCAAAATCAATCACGCGCACAATGTTTGGATGTTGTAATTGGCCCAAACTGCGAGCCTCACGCTTGAAGCGCGTTACAAAGTCATCTGATTCTGCCAGATGGCTGTGTAACACCTTTACCGCCACCATTCGGTCAATCGTCGGTTGGTTTGCCTGATAAACTTGCGCCATGCCACCCTTTCCCAGGCGGCGAATCAGCTTGTATTTGCCTAAAGTTTGACCGGTCAAGTTCATTGGTTATCCTTTGCAGTTCGAAAAAATGAGTCAAGTGTGCTGGAGATTGGATCAATTTACATCACTTGATGACTATTCTGTAGGTAAAGTGGTCCAATCTTAGTTCGTGTACGCATTGGCAGAAAAAGTTGTTGTTTCCGTGTCTATCATAACTTAATAAAGAGTATCGATAAAACTTTGTCAACTGATTTACGCACTCTTTTACGGTTTATTGATGAAGATAAGGGAAAGTCTAAGAAAAGAGTAAACTTTTTTACATTGAATTTTGATTCAATTTATAATGAGCAATGACTTTGTATAAGATGAAATTGTTTAGCAGTGTATCGCAATGGGGAATTTTATGGATCGTACCAAAAATGGGTTTTATACAATTGGCGAGGAAATAGCAAATAGTGTGACGCATGGAATTGGTACTGGATTAGCGGTGGCTGGAATGACGCTGCTGGTGGTGTTAGCGGCCGTTTATGGCGATGTTTGGCGAGTCGTGAGTTTTAGCATTTACGGCAGTTCGCTGGTTATCTTGTATTTAGCATCTACCCTCTACCACAGCTTTCAAAACCCCAAAGTGAAACACATTTTTCGCATTTTAGACCACGCTTCGATTTATGTGCTGATAGCTGGCACTTATACGCCATTTACCCTGGTCAACATGCGTGGGCCATGGGGATGGACATTGTTTGGCGTTGTGTGGGCAATGGCGCTGTTGGGGATTGCGTTTAAGGTGGTTTTTATCGGCCGTTACGAAGTGTTGGCAACCGTCGCTTATGTGGTGATGGGTTGGCTAGTCGTTATTGCCTTTAAACAGATGCTGATTGCAGTTCCGCCTGGTGGCATTTTCTGGCTGGGAATGGGTGGTGTAACTTACACACTGGGTGTAATTTTTTATGCTTGGAAAAAATTGCCTTATAACCACGCAATCTGGCATTTGTTTGTGTTAGGTGGCAGTATTTGCCACTATTTTGCTGTACTGTTTCATGTGCTGCCGCAGGCGGCCTAAATAGGTTTATTGGTGTATTGGTATATTGATTGAATCAGATATTTCAAATATACCAATACACCAATAAACCCTAAATACCCAATCGCGTTTCGGCAACGAGATGATCAACAACTGCTTTCAATGCCTCTTCCCGATTCTCATCCCCACCATTTTTGCGATAGACGGCTAACTGTCGGTCGGCGCTGGTGCCTTCTTTCATGATCGTGCGAATATACTCAACGTCTTTACGACTGCCCAATTCATCCACCACATCATCTAGCAACTCTAGCAGTTCTTCCATTAGAAAGTGGAACGGGATTGATTCCCCTTGGCCGAAATCAACCATTTCGCCATTGATGCCGTAACGGACCGCACGCCATTTGTTTTCGGTGATGTGCATGTGGCGATAGTTGCGCCACGACATGTTTTGTTTGCGTAATTTGAGTAACTTGGCGCAAATGGCTTGAAAAACGGCCGCTAAACAAACCGCTTCATCAATTTTTGTGCAAATGTCAGTGATGCGGAATTCGAGTGTGTCGAATAGGGGATGGGGTCGAATGTCCCACCAGATTTTGGCATTGGTATCTTTTTTGCCAAACGCGCCAACCATGCCCAGTAGGCGTTCATAATTTTTAAACTCATCCCAAGAGATGAAGGAATGCGGGATGCCGGTGCGTGGTAATGATTCAAAAACGACACTGCGATACGATTTAAGCCCTGTGTTTCGAGAGTGCCAGAAAGGCGAACTGGTTGAGAGCGCTAACATATGTGGAATAAAATAGCGAACTTGATTCATAATCTCGATCATCAATTCACGGTAATCATGTTTTTGTTCTTCAGTTGCATTGAGGGGCATGAATCCAACATGGACATGCATACCAAAAATCAGGAGCCGTTTGCCAACCCCTTGCATATCTTCAAGCAGTTCTTTGTAACGATCCCCTTCAGTGATGGATTGCTCATCCCATCTGGCAAAAGGATGCGTTGACGCTGCTGCAATGGAAACGCCGTTTTCATCTGCCATGTTAATCACTGCTCGCCGCAGGCGCACAAGTTCCTGCCGCACTTCTTTTATGTTGCGGCACACATGACTGCCTACTTCTACCTGAGATTGCATAAATTCTGGTTTGAGATCAAGGCCAATTTCTCGCTCCTGATCTTGAGATAGTAATTCAGTAATGTAAGCTTTGAGGTTTCGCGTTGCTGGATCAATGATCTGGTATTCTTCTTCAACACCCATTGTTAATGGCGGGATAGGCACAGTCATTTTCTTTCTCCTTATCTTTGATTTCAACGAGGCAGCAGGCAATAGTTCTGCAAATTATAGTGGGGAGAGGGGAATGAGTGCAAGTGGGGATTGGGGATTGGTGGTTCGGGATTAGGGATTGGCTGTTCTTCGTTTTCCAATCCCTAATCCCTAGCCCCAATTCCCTTACCAATTTCGCAAAAAGTCTACGAGGATGCGGACACCGTAGCCCGTGCCCCCTTTGGGTGTGTAGGCATTGCCTTTTTCAGTAAGGGCCATGCCTGCAATGTCCAGATGAACCCAAGGGTAGTCGGTAAATTGTTTCAGGAAAATAGCTGAGGTGGCAACGCCACCAAAACGGCCGCCGCTGTTTTTGATGTCGGCGACATCTGTTTTGATGGCTTCTTTGTAATCGTCCCAGAGCGGGAGGGGCCAAACACGTTCGTGCGTAGCTATACCAGCGGCGACTAATTTGTCGCGCAGGCTGTCTTCGGTGCTGAACAAACCTGCGGCCATGTCTTTGCCCAATGCGATGACACAGGACCCGGTGAGTGTCGCCAGGTCGATGACGGCTTTGGGTTGATAGCTGCCAGCGTGAACCAGTCCATCTGCCAGGACCATGCGCCCTTCGGCGTCGGTGCTGATGATTTCGATGGTGACGCCGTTGCTGGCGGTGATCACGTCGGCGGGACGGTAGGCATCGGCATCGGGCATGTTTTCGGTGCAAGGGGTGATGCCGATGACGCGCAGGGGCAGATCGAGCATGGCAATCGCTTTCATGGTGCCGATGACGGCGGCTGCGCCACCCATGTCGGATTTCATGGCACCCATGTTGGCAACGGGTTTGAGGGAGATGCCGCCGGTGTCGAAGGTGATGCCTTTGCCGACGAGGACGATGGTGTCCAGGTCTTCGCGCTGCCCGTTGTGCTCCATGATGATGAATTTGGGTGGTTCGCCAGCCCCTTTAGCGACGGCGAGAAAAGCCCCCATGTTGTGTTTGGCGGCCCATTTGCGACCGCCGACGGTGAGGTCGAGGCCGTGGTCTTCGGCGATTTGGGTGGCGACTTTGGCAAGCTTTCGTGGGGTGGCGACGTTGGGCGGCATGTTGACGAGGTTGCGGGCAAGGGTGACGCCGGTGGTGATGGAAACGGCCGTTTGCACCCCCGCTCCAATCGCATCCACCTTCCCCTCATCAAACTCTACAACCGTCACCGATTCAACTTCATTTGCTTCTGGCGTTTTTTGTAGCTGTGCCTCATATTTGTAAACAGCCAATAATGAACCTTCTGCGGTTGCCTGGGCAGCGGCTTCCGCGTCTAAACCAGCAACGCCAGCTCCATGAACAATTGTTGCTACTTGCTTTGCGTTGAGCTGCTGTGCGCGTTTGATGCCGTGTGCAGCAGCCTTGCGCACACCTTCCAAATCAAACCCATCTCGTTTGCCCAATCCCACTACCAGGACTCGTTTTGCCGAAATAGCCACGCGTGGATACAAAACACCAAACTCACCAGCTTTACCGGTCAAGTCGCCATTG
>QQUD01001048.1 GCA_008501785.1 Chloroflexota bacterium | reverse complement strand
GCGTGAAAACGATGTTCCTGGATGGCGACAATTTGCGGCACGGGCTGAACGGCGATCTCGGCTTCAGCAGTGCTGACCGGCAGGAAAATATTCGCCGTGCCGGTGAGATCGCCAAATTGTCTTATGCACATGGGAATGTGACGCTGGCTTGTTTCATTTCGCCATTTACGGCGGACCGGCGATTTGCGAGAGGGTTGGTGGGAAACGGCCGTTTCATCGAAATCTACGTCAAATGTGATCTGGAAGTGGTTAAGCGCCGCGACACCAAAGGGCTGTATGCCAAAGCGCTGGCGGGTGAACTCGACAACTTCACCGGCATCTCATCCCCTTACGAAGAGCCGGTCAACGCCGAAATCGTCGTCGAAACCGACATCCAAAGCGTGGATGAAATTGTAGACAAAATCATCAACGAACTGCAAATACGCGGCATTTTGCCAACTACGTAAATTATGATGGGGAACCTGCTACAGGTTCCCCATTTCAACACTCCGCTGCGGACAGTTTCCTGACCGCGCCGCTCTTCTTTTCGGTCTTTGACCACTCTTCTTCTGTTCTCCAACACCCTAAATAAAATAAAACGGCCGTAATTCCCAACCCCATCATCACCAATCTAAAATTTACACGGTATAATCGTCTAATATGACAGTTGCCTCCTCAACATTGGGGATGTGCCTTTCCAAACAAACAATTACGATTCCAGATTGGTGTCGTTATCAAAATAAAAGGGAGTTTTTTGGACGATCATGGAAATTCCAACCATCACGACAGAAAGATTGTGTTTACGGCCGTTTTCCCCCACAAATGCCCCCACCCTACACCAAATCATCAGCGGCGAGGATGTCCTCAAATATTTCCCTGGCTCTCAACCGCCCACACTCGAACAAGTGCAAAAAATGATTACGCGATTGCTTGATCATTGGCAAACATACGGGTATGGCCTGTGGGCGGTGACGCTGCCAGAAACAGGTGCGCTGATGGGACGCTGCGGCTTACAATACCTTCCCGAAACGGATGAAGTTGAGATTGATTTTATTATTGATCGCCGTTATTGGGGACGGGGATTTGCCACGGAAGCAGGAATCGCCAGCATGAAATTTGGCTTTGAGACGCTCAACCTGACCTCGATTGTGGGCATTGTGCATCCTGATAATGTGGCTTCGCAGCGCGTGTTGACGAAAGTGGGTATGCAGTTTGTAGAGAAAAAGGTGTATTTTGGCATGGATTGTTATCGGTATGTGGGGAAAACGGCCGTTTTCCACCCCAATTTCTCAAATTAAGCCATTGCGACCGTTGCCGACGGCGCAAACCCAAAATGCCGCTTGTACTCGCGACTAAACTGGGCTGGGCTGTTGTAGCCAACTAAATATCCGGCCTCGCTTGCATTTTTCCCTTCTCGAATAAATGTCTGCGCCTGATTTAGCTTGATTGACTTTGCATATTGCAGCGGTGGCATATGCATCACCTCCCGGAATGTTTTGCGGAAACCAGAAGTGCTCATATTCGCCAAGCTAGCCAGTTCATTCACCGATACAACCTTATCCATATGGTTATGAATATGGTCCACCGCCTTAGAAATTTGCTGCACCTGTCCCCGATGCTGCAACAATCGCTGCAATGATCCCGATTGATCATCACAAATCAGACGAAAATACAGTTCATCGAGAATCGAATCCCCTAATACCGCTCGCTCTACTGGATTATCTAACGTAAGAAGCAAACGAATGACGGCATCCAACAGATCTTTGCTAACAGGTTTAGAAAAGATGACTGAAGGGGTCAATGGCTCAACTGGCGTCGGTTGTTGCCCAGCCTGATCCATTTTCATCAAAATGTTCGCAATCCGAATCAGGTCAATTTTAATGCCAGCCATCAATAACGGCCGTTCTGGGCTAGCATCAATGACCTCTACGTCAATCGGCATCGGCAAATACAGAGATAGATAATTGCCCACACTGTAATCATATTTTTGGCCATCTACATAGCAATACTTTTTACCTTGTCCCAAGATCACAATACCCTGCTCATAAACGGAAGCACATTTTTCCAGCGTACTTGAATTTCGATAGGTGATTAGGTCGGGAACGGCCGTTACATTCAATCCTTCTTCAGGTGTGTGTTTCTCCAACAGAGCCACAAACATTGCCATTTTTTCTTCTGAATAGGTCATAGCTATTTCCTTTTGTGAATAACCGAAGTGCAAACATCTTAGCGAAAAGCTTTGCATAGATCAATACAAATCGACCCAAAAATATCAGATTGTGCAAGGATTATGCCAGTTTATGTATTCATTTCCACACAAACAGAAAATATACTGTTCACAACAACGAAAAAAATCAAATAAACATATGGAGAAAAGCAAATGAAAACTATCGTCATTACAGGTTCAAGTTCAGGCATCGGCAAAGCCACCGCTAAACATTTTGCCGCCCAAGACTGGAAAGTTGCAGCCACCATGCGCAAACCCGAAAATGAAACCGAACTCAATCAACTCGAAAACGTATCACTCTATGCCCTCGACGTCACCGACGAATCATCCATTGCCAGCGCCACTGAGCAAATTCTAAATGACTTTGGCACCGTTGATGTGGTTCTGAACAATGCTGGGTACGGACTAGCAGGCCCATTTGAAGCTGCTTCACCAGAACAAATCAAGCGCCAATTTGATACCAACGTATTTGGCCTTATGAGCGTCACCCGTGCTTTTCTACCTCACTTCCGTGCGAATAATGCCGGTCTATTTATGAATGTGTCATCAATCGGTGGCCTCATCACCTTCCCCATGTTTACGATGTACCACAGCACAAAATGGGCAGTCGAAGGATTCTCGGAATCACTTTCTTATGAGCTAGGTGAATTAGGCATTCAGGTTAAAATTATCGAGCCAGGTGGTGTGGCTACAGATTTTGGTGGCCGTTCAATGACTTTTGCCGCTAAAGAAGGGTTGACCGATTACAATGAGATTTTGGGCAAAGTACAGGCCAGTTTCGCTAAATCTGGCTTAAACGCCAGCACCGCTGAATTCCAAGCTGAAGGCATTTATGCGGCAGCAACGGATGGCAAAGCACAACTACGCTATCTGATTGGCGAAGATGCGGAACAAACCTACGCCATGCGCCAGCAGGTCGGCGATGATGCGTTTATCGCCGGTATGAAACAACGGATGCTGTCATAAATTCAGGAGATTAGAGATTGGAGATTGGTAACGCTCGGTTACAAGATTAAAAAATCTCCAATCTCGTGCCAAAGGCACGAATCTCAAATCTCAGTTAATTTTGGAGAAACAATCATGAGCAATAAATGGAATCAAGAAAATATCCCCGACCTGACAGATAAAATCATCGTCATCACCGGCGCAAATAGTGGCCTCGGACTGGAATCGACGAAAGCGTTTGCTGCCAAAGGCGCAACCGTCGTAATGGCGTGTCGTAACATGAGCAAAGCAGAACAGGCGAAAGCAGAGGTTCTAGCAGCCAACCCAAACGCCAAACTCGATGTGATGCAATTGGACAATGCCAGCCTCGATTCAGTTCGCGCCTTCGCCGACGCATTCAAAGCAAAATATGATCGTCTCGATATTTTGCTCAACAATGCCGGTGTGATGGCAATTCCGCGCACAGAAACGGCCGATGGCTTTGAGATGCAGTTAGGTGTGAACCACCTCGGACACTTCGCGTTGACTGGCTTGCTGCTCGATGTCATCACCAGCACACCCGGCGCACGTATTCATAGTACATCTAGCAGTGCCGCTTTTAATGGTCAAATCAATTTTGACGACCTGATGGGGAAAGAAAACTATAGTCGGTGGAGCGCATATAGTCAGAGCAAGCTCGCTAACGCCGTGTTTGCCACTGAGCTAAACAGACGTCTCAAAGCAGCAGGGCATGACACGATTGCCAATTCATCGCATCCTGGTCTGGTGATGACCAATCTACAGGCCAACAGTCTTGAACAATCGGATGCCCCGTTGGGTGAACGGATTCTGTATGGCACATTTGGTAAATTGATGGCTCAGGATGTGGATATGGGTGTTTTGCCACAACTTTATGCCTCGGTTGCGCCAGAGGCAAAAGGTGGCGTTTTCTACGGGCCGAAGACGATGCGCGTGCGGGGCTATCCTGCGGAGCAGAAGTGTAATGATGCGTTGGATGATGATGCTATTCTCAAACGGTTTTGGGAAGCATCCGAGAAATTAACCGGCGTGCATTATTTGCAGCGTAACAACAGTTAACAAATTGATGATACACAAGAGAGCATGATAATTATGCAATCATTGAGACGAAATATTCGCATTTGGTGGCAGCCACCCAGAAATATCAGTGACCGCGAAGAAGAGCGCTCTGTCACGTTTTTAGAGCTGTTTTATGACCTGGTGTATGTCATTCTCATCGCTGAATTGGCGCATACGCTGTCAGACCACGTCAATCTGGCAGGCGTTTTAGGCTTTGCCTTCATATTTGTAATCGTCTGGATCGCCTGGGTAAATGGCACCATGTACCATGAGTTACACGGCAACAATGACATTCGCACCCGTGTTTTCACCTTCTTGCAAATGTTTACAGTAGCGGCCATGGCCGTTTTTGCCCATGGTGCTCTAGGAGAAAGTTCGGTGGGCTTTGCCCTATCGTTTGCCGCCTATCAACTGATTCTAACCTATCTCTGGTGGCGAACGGGCGTTTATGACCCCCATCATCGCCCGTTGTCCCGTTCCTATACCGTAAACATGTCAATCTCAACGCTGATATTTGTTGGTTCCGTGTTTGTCCCAATGCCCTGGCGTTTTTACCTTTGGGGGTTGGCCTTGTTCCTTTCTGTCCTATTACCGATGGTTATCAACCAGATGCAGGCGAGGACAAGACCAGAAGTGCAAGCGCAAATAGAGATCGCGTATACGGCTAGCCCATCGGCTGTGGAACGCTTTGGTCTGTTAACCATTATCGTCTTGGGCGAAGTAATGGTCAGTGTAGTGCGCGGTGTCAGCGCGCATGAGCATTTGAGTTGGATGGTGGGGATAACGGCCGTTTTAGGCATACTCATCGCCATCGGACTGTGGTGGCTTTACTTTGACGCCATTTCTCAACACCTACCCATTAATACGCAATCGAAAACAATCGGCTGGATGTATCTACATTTGCCCATGACCATCGGCATCGTCGCCACCGGCGCGGCCGTTTTTAACGTGGTGGAAGCAGCGGGAGAACCGTTGGCACCAGAAATACGCTGGCTGCTTGTGGGCGCGATCTCATTGGCACTGATCAGTAACGCGGTGTTGATGAGAAGCATCCAAATACCTGAAACATATTTCGAGCTTTATCGCCGCAGCGGCATTGCCACCTTCATTTCAGGGGGAATCGTGCTGCTGTTGGGGTTTTCAAGCTTGAATACGATTCCGCTGCTGCTCATCGTGATCATACTCATGCTAGCTCCCGTTATTTATGGGATTGCGGTTTGGGTCCATATTCGTGGCGTGACGCAGCTATAGCAACCCACAAAATTAGGCTATGGCGTACAAAATCGAGGTTACATTTGCAATTTCAGCATGGTTCAGAATGAGACAAATCAACTTTACGATTTTGGCAGAAGAGGGCGACCACAAGGGTCCGCCCCTACACGAGGTCGAATCGTAGGGGCGACCCTTGTGGCATTTGTTCCAACAAATACAAATCTAATGGAACAAAAAGCCGTAAGCCGCCCCACTTACATTACGGAGAGGGGCCTCTTGGGCCACACTTTCGTTGAGCATAACGTGGTTTGCGTACTAAAA
>QQUD01000314.1 GCA_008501785.1 Chloroflexota bacterium | reverse complement strand
GGATATGGGGTCTTCCTCATTCAAACTGGCGCAGGTTGGGGGTGGGTACTAGCATGTGCTATGGCGATTATGTCGCAAAACGTTGTTGGGTTTCCGTAAGTTGCCAGGAATGGGTATGCTGTTCAACATCGTGTCACTCTCTGGATTGGCTGCTGCGCGGCGTATTCGCCAAAGAAACAAAGACGCGCACGAGAGCCTGGGGCTTGCTGGCATTCTGGATGGTGGCGGGGCTGGTCGCATTGGCAATGGGATATGGTCGTGCAGCCAGCATTGCCATCGATGGACGTTGGCCGCAGCGTTATGCTTTATTGGCCGTTCCGGCATTTTGCACGGTTTATTATGCGTGGGTCTTGTTTGGGCAAAAGCAGATTCGACAAATCGTGCAGCTAGGCATGTTGGCTGCTTTCATCCTGGTTTTGCCAGCCAATATCAAACAGGGCTTCTTCTGGCGTGATTGGTATGTGGGTGGCATGGACCGGCTCATGGGTGAACTTGAATCCGGCACACCTCGTTATGCCATTGCCGAACGTTATCAGAAATTTCTGATTCACTGGTGGTCAGATGCGCAGTTGGCAGAAAATATGCAGATATTGCAAGATGCAAAAATGGGTCCGTTTGTACAGATGCAGCCCGACTCAATCCATCAGATTAACGTGAAGAATGAGCACAACTATTTAGGCGCTGACCAATTGTTTACGCAAGAGGTTTGGTATCATGGGGACGCAACGGCCGTTTTCCTGGTCTGGGGCATCAACGAAAGTTGGCAGCTCTTGCCATCACAAATTCGCCCCGAAAACACAATCCTCACCGAAGCAGGCGTCATGCAATCCCCGATGCAGCTGGACAACGGCAGCTTTGTCACTAAAGTCCACATTCCTGACAGCGCAACACTCAATTACGGATTTTTGATTGACGAATCAAATGATGGCACATTTGCATGGCATGAAGATGCAGATTTCCATCAAATTGTTGATGAAAACGGCCGTATTGAAATCACACAATAACCGCTACTTGCTCTGGCCGGTCTCCAGACCGAGCCAGTTTAAATAAAACGATGCAATTATCACTTTTTTCAACTAACAACAAAAGACGCACCATCTACCTCCGCGATTTACTGCGAGAATTGGCCTTTCGCGATATGAAACTGCGCTACAAAGGCTCAGTGATGGTGATTGCCTGGTCGCTGCTCAACCCGTTGGCGCAGCTCGTTGTGTTTGGGTTCGTGTTTCGGTATGTGCTGCCGCTCAACATTCCAAACTACACCGCCTTTCTGTTTTGCGGCTTGCTGGTGTGGAGCTGGTTTCAAAGTTCGCTGTTTGCAGGAACGACGACGATAGTAGACGGCCGTTCCCTCATCAAGCGCCCCGGCTTTCCGGCAGCCATCTTGCCTGTCGTCATCGTCATGTCCAATCTCATTCACTTTTTATTGGCGCTGCCCGTGCTGCTGATCTTCTTGCTTGTAACTGGTGTTCCCATTCACGCCACCATTTTATTTTTGCCCGTCATCATCACGCTGCAATTTATTTTGACGTTGAGCCTTTCCTACTTTTTAGCCACATTTCACGTCACCTTTCGCGACACGCAGCACCTGATTGGCGTCATCTTGCTGCTGTTCTTCTACCTGACGCCAATCTTTTATGATGCTAACATTGTTCCTGAGCGATTTTTGTTTTACTATCGGCTAAATCCAATGTTTCATGTGATTGATGCTTACCGGGCGATTTTGATTCGAGGCGAATTACCGGCACTGCTGCCGATGGTGGGGTTAACGGCCGTTTCCCTCATTCTACTCGTCATCGGCTATCGCACCTTCCTCAAAGCCAGCTACACATTTGTGGAGGAACTGTAATATGTCACCGGCCATTGAAGTCAAAAACCTGAGCAAACAGTTTCGCCGTTTTCACCCAGACCGGCCCACCACGCTTATCGAAACGTTAGCCCGAGGCTGGGGGCGACTGCGACCCAAGGATAAATTCTGGGTATTAAGCGATGTCAATTTCACTGTCGAACCGGGCGCGATGTTGGGTGTTATCGGACACAATGGCGCTGGTAAATCAACCTTGCTGCGTTTGCTGGGTGGGGTTGGGAAGCAGGATAAGGGGCAGGTGGTGGTAAACGGCCGTATCGGTGCCTTACTCGACCTGGGAACCGGCTTCCATCCCGAGCTAACCGGCCGCGAAAATGTATTCGTCGCCGCCATCATTGGGGGCCTCACCCACCAGGAAACAAGAGAGCGTTTTGATGACATTGTTCAATTCGCCGAATTAGAAGAATTTATCGACAACCCGCTGCGCACCTACAGTACTGGCATGCAAATGCGACTCGCCTTTTCTGTAGCAACCCACATCGAACCAGAAATCTTGCTAATCGACGAAGTTTTAGCCGTTGGCGATCTTGCCTTTCAACGCAAATGCCTGGACCGGATTGCCCAATTTAAAGCACAAGGCTGCACCATCGTCCTCGTATCGCATGATGCCACGCTGGTGCGTGAACTGTGTGACAAAGCGTTGTGGCTGCGGCGCGGTGGTGTAGTGGCCTATGGCGAATCTGATGTAGTAGTCGGCCAATACGTCGCCGAGATGACCGCCGAAACCCAGCGGCGCACACCTGCCGAGCAACCTGTCCTCACTACGTCCAGTGGTAAAGAACTACGCGTCAACGAAAATCGTTTTGGCTCGATGGAAATGACAATTCGTGAAGTTGCACTTCGCGACGAAACGGGTGCTGAAAACCAGCAGCGTGAAAGCGGCTCCCCCCAACAAGTCACCATTCGATATCACGCACCAGACTCGATTGAATCACCTATTTTCTCAGTTACCATCTCCCGTGAAGATGGCTTTGTTTGTTATGACACCAGCACGGCCGCTGCTGGTATCACCTTGCCAACCATTCATGGCATGGGGGAAGTCAGCCTGTTTTTAGAACGACTCGATTTGATTGAAGGGGATTACTTTGTGGATGTGGGTGTGTTTGAAAAGGAGTGGGCGTATGCCTATGACTACCATTGGCATGTGTATCCGCTTACCATCACAGGCACAGGTCACGATAAAGGCGTGCTGCGACCCCCACACCAATGGCAAATCGGGCACGAACAGCCAGTTCCGGTGGCCAGCCTGTTTCCTTCAGAGTCAAACAAATAAGCTTAGCAAGCGTCCAGAAATAACTCCCTGTTTGGAGTGGAGGCTTTAGCCGGAACGGATTCCGGCTAAAGCCTCCACTCCGGCAACTTAATTCTGGATGCTCGCTTAGTTACGCCATTACAGGTGTTTCTGCTTCAATTGTGGCTAAACGGCCGTCTTCCAACACAAACACCTGATCCACAGCCTCCTCCACTTTGGGATCGTGACTGGCAATAATCACCGTCACCCCCGTTGTTTGCACAATCTGTCGCAGCAAATCAACAATCTGGTAGCCAGTGGCCGTGTCGAGCTGACCGGTTGGCTCATCAGCCAAAATGATCGACGGCCGATTTGCCAACGCCCGCGCCAGCGCAATCCGCTGCTGCTCACCACCAGACAATTCATAAGTGCGATGATTGGCTCGTTCGGTCAGCCCAACCATTTCCAACACTTCATCTACCCGTGCATTACGCTCTTTCCCCGGCATTTTCACCAACCGCAGCGGCGCTTCAATATTTTCTCGCGCCGATAAAAACGGCAGCAGCCCAAACGTCTGAAACACAAACCCAATCTGGTGCCGCCGCAGGTCAATCAGATCGCTGCTTTTCAGGCCGGTGAGTTTACGGCCGTTAATAATCACCATTCCCCCCGTTGGCTCATCCAAACCCGCAATCAAATTCAGCATCGTCGTCTTTCCTGACCCAGACGGCCCCTTAATCACCACCATCTGCCCGGTAGGAATGCTCAACGTCACCCCATCAACCGCCCGCACCTCTTCTGCTCCGAGTTTAAAAACACGTGTCAGGTTGCGCACGAATACAGCCGTTTTCCCAAACTTCGCCTCACTCAACCCAACATCCCCCACCAAACCCACCTGCCGAGGCGGTCGCCACACAGACCCATTCACCCCATTCTTCTCTTTCCTTTGTCCCTTCGTCCCTTTGTCTCTTTGTAATTCATTCCCCTCCGGCCACACCGACACATGCGCCTCCTCCAACCTAACCTTCACCCGATCCTGCATCTCCAGCGTATCGATATATGCCTGCGGCATTTGCAGCCGCCCCGCCCGGTCCAAAATCACCCACTCCTCTTCCTGAATCGAACCATCTGCCAAATTACGCTCACGCCGAATTTCTGTGCTGGTACGGCCGTCACGAATCGCCACCACCCGGTCCACCTTATTCGCCACCCGCTGATCGTGCGTCACCACCAATATCGTCGTGTTAAACGCCTCGTTGATACGCCGCAGCGCCGCAAAAATCTGGGCCGCCGTTTCCGAGTCAACTTGTCCCGTTGGTTCATCGGCCAACAGCAATGGCGGATTGTTGGCCAACGCCACTGCTAGTGCCACCCGCTGCTGCTGCCCACCCGACAACCGATCCGGCCGAAAATCAGCCCGATCAGTCAATCCAACCATCTCCAGCAGTTCCAACGCCCGATTACGCCGCTGCTTGGCCCGCCCCCCCACCAGCATCATCGGCAGCTCCACATTTTCCCTCGCCGACAAATAAGGTAGCAAATTCCGTGACGGCTGCTGCCACACAAACCCCACCGTATCCCGCTTGTACTGCACTCGGTCTTTTTCCGACAGCTTCAGCAAATCATAGCCATTCACCCCAATGCCACCCGCACTCGGTTCATCCAGTCCACCCAAAATGTTAAGCAGCGTCGATTTACCAGAGCCAGAAGCGCCCACCAACGCCATCATTTCCCCCGGTTCCACAGATAAATCCAGCCCTTGCAAAGCCACTACTTCCAAATCAGCCACTTTATAAATCTTGACCAGATTGTCGCATAATACGAATGGGTTTGTCATTATTCAAACTCCGATAACATGTCATTTCAAGTAACCAATGCCGGGAAGACCCAGAACAAAATAAGGAAGAAATTTGTCATGCAATTGTCATTCCGAGGTCTGCCGAGGAATCTTGCTTTGAGGCAGAGGGTTCTTGACAGACACGAAGCAAGATTTCTCACTCCGAAGACTGCGTTCGAAATGACAACTTTCTTAGTAGAGCCTGTGCTGAGGCCCTGCGAAGTATCCTACAAGAAATCCCTCTCACCTTGTCGAACACGGAGGGGATTCCACGGAAAACCTCGGAATGATGGGTATTTATTTTTATTCTTCTCCAATGCGTAAGACGCGATGGATGCCGCTGCGAAGAAGAGTAATCAGCAAAAATGTGAGTGCCAGCCCGTAAAAAGCGATCAATAGCAGGTAAATAACGGCCGTTTCCGGCACATTCACCACAATATTGCGAATCGTATCGCCACCCAGCGCACCGGAGAGCGACCTAGACAAAAACGGCCGCATCACCGCCGCCAAGCCAAATCCCAGCCCGCTGCCAGCCAGCAGCCCCAGCCCCATCATGATGATGCCTTCCAACGACAACAACCCCATCAACTGCCGCGCCGTTAACCCCATGCTGCGCAGCAAGCTAAATTCAACCATACGCCGCCGCGCCGCAAAGAAATGCACCATCAAAAAGATCGCCACACTCAACACCGTCAACGTCACCGCATTCAAGCGAAACGCACCCAACGCTTGCAAACCAATCATGTTTGCCTGCATTCCGCGCTGCACCAGCCGCGCATCGGCCACAATGCGCGTGATTTCGCCGTTGGCAAAACGGCCGTTAAGCTCCTCCACAAACGCCCCATGCTGCGCCGCGTCCACCGTCAGCCACAGCTCCATCGAACCATCCCAGGGTGCAGTTAGCTTTTCTAAATCCACCTGCTTTTCCACTTCCGCCAAATTGGTCACAAAAAACGGGCCATTCGTGGCCGGGAAGTTTTGGATAATGCCGCGCACCTCAAATGTGACCCGAGCCTGCCCCACTACATACACCACCAAATCACCGACCTGCTTTTTCGGCGGGTACGCATCCGCCGAAAACAGCGCTGGAATGGCCGCCGCACCACCAGGATGTAGTGCAGGCATGATGTCCGGCATTTTCAGCGAGGAAATGCCTGGGGCAAATGCCGCCACCTCTGCAAAGCTGTCTGGGTCAACGGCAATAAGCTCTGCTTGTCGCCCCAACTGTTCACCAAACCGGGATGTGTTGACATAAACATTGGCCCAGTTGTTTACGGCGCTGTGGTTCGTAACGGCCGTATACGCCGCAACATCCGCCCCATTCGGAATCTGCACCCGCAAATCTGCACCAGTTTGATAATGCGCAATTTGCATCTGCCGGGTTTTCATGCTGTTTTCAAACGTAGTCACAAACAGCGTCAGCCCCGCCGCCAAACTGATCAACAGCACCACCCGACTTGGCCCCACCGGATCACGAGACAGCCGCGCTAACCCAAACGGCAAAATCAAGCCATTCACCCGCCGCGTCAGCCATGCCACCAGCCGCAACAGCAGCGGGAACAGCCGCAAAAACAGCAGCGCCACCCCAATCAGCAGCAGCGATGGCCCCACCAGCAAAAACGGGTCCGCCTGCCCGGTCACGTCACCCGCCGCATCGCCCACCGACGACAGCAGTGAACCGGCATCGGTCAACTGCCAATAAATCAAGCCGCCCAACAGCAGCAAAAACACGTCGAAATAAGTGCGCTGCCATGCTGCCTGCCGGGGTGGACGCGCCAACCGCCGCTGCCAGTCGAGAATGCTGCCACGGGTGCCGATGTAAACGGCCGTAACCAACACCACCCACCCAAACCCAATCGCCCCCAACGCCAACCACCACGACTCCACCGGCACTTGCGTCGATACAAACGTCCCCGACAGCCGACCCCACAATTGCAGCGCCACCAGCGCCAACCAAGGACCCAACGGCACCGCCAGCAGTGCCAGCAGCAAACTTTCAGTCGCAAAAATGCGCGTGATTTGCCAACTGTTAAACCCACGACCCGCTAACGATGCCAGCTCCCCCTGTGATTGGTCCAGCAGGAAAGAGCTGATCATCGCTAACGTGTACAACACAAACAGCAGCGATTGCACGGAGAGGAGGAAAAGCGTAACACGCGCATTCGCCAACTCTGTTTGGTACCCCTCAATGATGTCGGGCAGGCCTGTTTCCAGCGTAGCCTGGTAATTGAGCATGATGGTTTTGATGCGTTGTAGGGTTACGGCCGTTTCATCCACATTATCCACATTAATTTGCGACAAATCCGTCAAAATGCGCCATGTAGTGGTATGCCCAGGAAAATAATCAGTCGCCGTCACCGGATTCACAATTACCGACAGCGTCACCGTATCCGGTCGCACCGAAAAATTAGGGGGCCGATCATAGAAAAATGGAATCAAATCCCCCCACCAGCGTTCATCCGTCGGGTCCACCGGCTCCACAATCCCCACCAAAAAGAGGCGTAAATCGTTATCTCCTGTGCGAATTTCATCCCCAATTTGTAGCTGAATGCCACTCAAATTGAGCCGCTCCACAGCGTCCTTGCCCAGCACAAATTCAGATTCAGAGTAAAACTGGTTAGGGGGTGTGGCAATGTGTCGCGGAAAACGGCCGTCTAACACCGTCACATGCTGCGCCATATCCGTAAAAGACCACGCCTTCACATTCAACGATTCCACAAATTCCAGCGTCTCGTTTTCGCGTAGAACTGTATGTCCAAACCGCGTTGTCCCCGTTTTCACTTCAATCCGATCTGCAAACAGCGCCCCACCAGTCTGAACCTCGCCGTACACACTGCTGGTCAAATTATCACCCGTCATCTGAATATTTTTGGCAGCCACCGTCGCGTCTTCTAACCGCTGCGCCAAACTGCGCCCCGAAATCGCCAGCGCATACATCGGCAAGCCAGCCAAAAAAGCAGCCGTTAACACCAACCCGGCCAGCACCACCATATTCATTCGCCAATGCCGCCATAAATGTCGAAAAGAAAACCGAACAAGTCGCATATTTGTCTCCGTGTTAGAAGGGGAAAGTGGATAGTGGATAATTAAGAGAATCTCATCACTCATCACTATTCACTATTCACTATCCCCCTCTTACTCTTCCCCAATCCGCAACACCCGATGCATCTTCGTGCGCCAGAGCAGCAGGGTGGCAATGCCCAGCACCACCAGAAATGCTGCTGCCAATGTTAAGTAAATATTGGTTACGCCAGCCCAGCCGCCTTGTGGAATAAATGGCGGGATGGGAGCACTGCTGCCTAACGTGATTGGCAAATCAGTTAAAGTGAGTTGATTGAGCAAGTAGCCCAATCCCGTGCCGATGCCCAGCCCAAATAAAATCAACACAACCTGCTCGATGGTCAAAATCGTGTAAAGCTGGCGCGGCGACAAGCCAATGGCCCGCAGCACGCCGTAGCTGGTTGCTCGCTGACGGGCGCTCATATAAAAATGCGTGGCAAACCCAAGCAAGCTTAAAAAAGTAGTCAGCACATAACCAAAGTAGGTCACGGCCCGCAGCCCCAGCGCCATCGGGGCGGCTTTGATCGTTTGTCGAATGGTTTCGGCATCGAGAATTTGGGAGGCGTTGGGAACGGCCGTTGCCGCATTCGCCATCACCGCTTCCCGATCCGCGCCCGGCTCCAGCGACAAAATCACCTCATTCACATTCACCGCCCGGGCCGAAAACTCATTCAAATTCGAGAGAAGTGGCTTTTGATCCACAACCAAAAATCCACCATCCACATCTTCAAGTACGGTTGGGAAATACGTCACCGTTCCCACAATTTCAACCAAAATGGGACGGCTGTTCACCATCACCTGCACCTGATCGCCCTCATTCAGCTCGGTTGCCGCCAAAAATGCAGGACTAACTAGCGCAGGCAGCGCCGTAAAATTGCTCAAATTCACCAACCGCACGCCCAACGTTTGCAGCCGATCCTCATACATCAAGCTCAACGACAGCTTGCCAATGCCCGAATGCGGATTATCGACCTGGAAACTGGTGCGTGAGTTGCCGTCTACCTGCCAAACACGAGTCAACTCTTCAAAGCTGTCAACCACTTCGCGTAGCCCTGAATCAAAATCAACAATCATCACATCATCAAGCGCAATGCGCAGCGGTGCAGCCACAAACCGATCATCACTGCGCGTGCGTCCTTGCAGCCAAATTGAATGCAAGCTAATCGGATAGGCCGCATCTGGCAGCCGCTCCAATGGTGCCGAAAAGTAACGCCAGCCATCTTCAGGATAGCCGCCAATTTCCGCAGGCAGCAGCTTGAGCGACATGATTTCGCTTTGAGCTGTTTGCATTTTGATTTGGACGCCAACGCGATCCAGATCGCTGTCACCCTCAAGTGGATCTATCGTGAGCGGCTTATCGGCCCACACCCACACACCAACTTCGCTTGGCTTGCCGGGGAATCGGGTGATTTCTTGCACGGGTACGGCCGCAGAGGTTTCGGCAAGGTGGGCGAGGAGGTTGGGAAACGGCCGTTCCGCATAATCCCTCCGGTAATAAGTCATCTCTGCAAACTTTTCTGGCTCAATTGCCAAAAGCTGTGCTTTCGCCCGTGCCCCCGCTGCCACATTCACTTCAACACGCATCAAGCCAGATGCATTCGCCGCCCCTGGCACTTGCTGCACCTGCGACACCGGCACAAAGCCATCCGACACAAAACGCACATCGCTGCCCACCTGATGCTGGGCGCGTTCGTATTCGCTGCGATCCAGCGTCGCATTCAGTCCACTCGTCAAAATACCCAGCGACATCGAAATCGTCAGCAGCAGCACCAGCCGCGCCACATGGGTTGGATTGCGTGACACCTGCCACATCGCCAACACCCCCGGCAATCCACGCCCCCGCGCTGCCAAAAATGCCAGCAATCTCAGCAGCAGCGGGAACAGTCGCAGCAAAATCGTGCCAGTCCCCAGCAGCAGCGCCAACGGAGCCAACAACAGCAGCCAATCCAAACGCGGTCGCCCAGCACCACCACCCAACAAATCCCCATAAAGCTGCAATCGCCACAGCAGCACCAACCCCAGCAACAGCACAAACACATCCAAATAAAGCCGCTGCCACCAGGGCGGCTTATCGTCACGAATACTGGCTTGCTGCTGTGTCACAATGCTGCGCTGCAACGCGCTCCGCAGCGGAAACAGCAGTCCCACCATGCAGCCTAACGCCCCAAAGGCTGCCGCCAGCCATGCAATCGTCGTAATTTGCAGCGTCCAACCAACCTGACTCACATCTTGCAGCGGCCCAGTGTCGCCCAGCACCCGCACCAGCCCGACACCTATCAGCGGCCCACTACCAAATGCCACAAAGCTAATGATCGCAGCTTCTAAAAATTGCATCTGAAAAATTTGGCTGCTGGCCGCGCCGCGACTTCGCATAACGGTGAATTCACGCTCCACCTGCCGCACAGCCAGCGAAGACACCATGATCACGTAAAACAAGGTGAGCAGTACAATTTCGGCCGTCAACAAGTAGATGGGAGCCTGTACCAGTTCGGATTGAGCAGCATAGGTCAACAAAATGTCTGCTAAGTTTGTCGTGATGCGGGAACGAATGTTCAACTCATCCAAGGAATTGACGAAGGTGGCGATGCGGCGGCGTAACGGCCGTATCTCGTCCGTCGTAATCGTCTGCGGGTCAATCAAAATGTGCCACGCTAATTCGGGGCGATTGGGTGCAAACAGTTCATTTGTAATTTGCCAAAAAGCTTCGTCAGGAACCAACACGCTGTACTGTGCCGTCCAGCTAGCATCACTCCCCACACGCAGCGGACTATTCGCGCCCATCCAATAAGGCTCCCGAAAATCCGTTGGTTTGACAATGCCAACAACCTCAATCCACGCATCCGGTACGGTAGTGGTATCGTCAAAACTGATGGGGAGTCGTTCACCAACAGCCAATTCATAAGCGTCGGCCATGTCTGTTGTAATTAGCGCTGTGATCAAGTGGCGGTCATCGGCCGTTTTTGTAAATGCCGTCTTCGGCATCGGCCATGCGCCACCTGCAAATGTTAAATGATCGGCCATGCCCTGTGCGGCATCATAAAAAGCAAACCGTACCTGTTCACCTTCAACTGGTTGGCCCTCGCGCCAGGGAAACAGGCGGTACGATTTGGCGGTGGGGATGGTGCGTACCAAATGTTCACCAAAATGCACGGCTGCCAATGACTGTATTTGTGCATCCAGTTCCACATAATCGGCCGGATCAGCAGCAATGAAACCATTGACCACCAACCGTAAATTGGTTTCTTCGGCGTTGGCGCTGAGAATCGTACGCCGCAGCCCAAATTCAACGACGGTGTTGACCAACAGCGGCGCACTTGCCAGCAGCGCGGTAGAGAGGATCACGCCCACGCTCAAGGTAAGCAAAATCTGCCAATGACGCGTTGCTCGCCTTCGGATTAAGGATAGAAAGTTCACGAGGAAAAGCCCCCTGAAAGTCTTGGAGTCCTTAGTCGAGGAATGTCGTGACTACACGACTACTCGACTATCTGACTATCTGACTACGGTTTTGGATATTCAAACCCTTTTTTCAAACACATATTGAGATATGGAGGATTTGTGTACACTGGATACCAGTTGTCTTTGATGTAGCGAAACTTGATTTCGCCCGTGTAGAGATCGTTGTAGAAGATGTAAACGGCCGTTACCGGCGAGTCACCTGTTGGCAGTGGGCGATAAGAAAAGTCGCGTGCGGTGATGTCTCCGCTGCATCGCCAGCTAAACAAGCTCCACATGCGCTGCGTGGGTTCTTGCCAACTCTCACCCATTGCCACAAAATATGAATCTAACTCATCACTATCCCCAGCTAACGACGATTCCACAATAGCACGTGCAATGCGATAAGGTGTTTGTCCAGGTGTAAACGATTCGATATTTTGCCAATAAATGGGAACGCTTGATGGATTCGGTGTTAGCACTTTTTCCTCTTCATCCAATTCAATGGACGGTAAGAATGGGAGTTGTTCGATGGGTGCTGGTGTGGGAGCGAGGGCTGGAGCGGGAACGGCCGTTTCTGCCGCTTCTGGCAATGTTGTCTCTTCAAAACTCGTACCAGGCACCGGTTCGGGATTGGCAATAAATTGCAGCCATTGATACCCAAGCACACCAGCCACCCCCACAAAAATGAGGAATGAAGCCACTGCAAAACCAGTCTTCACGACCTGAAACATGCGCTGCCAGACCAACGACAGGCGCATACGACGATACACTTGCTGCTGAATGCGCTGCGATGCTGCTGATGAAAGTTGGGGACGGTGTCGGGCTGCTTCGGCTTTAAGCTCAGCCTCAAGCACATTGAGATCACGAAACGCCAATGCACACCGATCACAAGTCGATAAATGACGCGTAATGATGCGCCGCTCTGAAGGAGAAACGCCCCCTTTCAGATACGCAACCATCTGCGCTTCTACTCGATCACAGAAAATATTCTGTTGCGAATCATTTTGCCCTGACATGCTCATCAATTCCCAAAAATTTGCTCTATTCGTAAGGCAAGACGCTGTCTTGCCCGGACAAAACAGCGTTTTGTCCTACGAAAGCGGCTAAAATTCTTGCGCCAGTTTGCCATCTATCGCATCCTGCGACTTCATCATGCGGCGCAGGCGTTGGCGGGCTGTATTCAGCCGCGAATAGACAACACTGGTGCGGAGACCCAATACTTTTGCTACTTCGTTACAAGGTAGACGTTCGTGATAGTGGAGAATGACAGGCAGCCGGTGCTTTTCGTCAAGCTGATTGACAAAAGACCAAAGCCGCTGCTGTTTTTGCCTGCGGCTGACTTCTTCAACCACATTATCTTCGCTGGCACGATTGCGGATCCAGTCGAGCGAGATAGCGCGTCGCACCTTGTTACGCCGCATTCTGTCCCGGCACAAGTTGACCACAATCGTTGTCATCCACGTTTGGAAGGCGGCATCCCCTTTGAAATGCTTGATCCGTTCAAAAATACGAATATAAGCATCCTGCACCGCATCTTCCGCATCTTGTTCGTTTTGCAGAATCGTCATTGCCAGACGATAGACACGCGCTTCTTGCAAGGCAAACAGCTCGCTAAACGCGGCCAGTTCACCCATTTGACAACGCTGTACTAAATTGTCTAGCTGCGACATACCTGCTCCGAAATAGCTGTTTAAGAATTAGACGCAGGTGCGAAGGTTTTTTTGATAATTGATCCTGAATTACTTTTCAATTCACGATCAATATCTTTATAAATTTTCAATATGTACCGGCTTAATCGCCTCAGCAGGCTCATAGCCAAATACTTTGCTATAGAAGTAGAATTCGCCATCGAGGGCGCGTTTGATGTTGGGGGCTTGACGGAATCCGTGCTGTTCACCTTCGAAGGGAACGTAGGCAACGGGGATGCCTTTCTCTTTGACCGCGTTGAACATCATTTCGGCCTGGTTGGGCGGCACAACTTTATCTTCAAGTCCTTGGAAGAGGATGAGCGGTGTCGAAATTTGATCGACGTGGTGAATAGGGGAGCGGTCCAGGTAAAGTTGGCGCATTTCAGGATAAGGGCCAACCATCGAATCGAGATAGCGAGACTCGAATTTATGCGTGTCTTTGGCGAGGGCTTCGATGTCGCTGACGCCGAAATGACTGGCTCCAGCACCGAACACATTGTAAAAGGTGATGGCGCAGAGGGTGGTATAGCCACCAGCACTGCCACCGCGAATCGCCAGTCGTTCGCCATCTGCCTGACCTTTGTCCACTAGATATTTGGCTCCGTTGACACAGTCTTGCACGTCAACGACGCCCCATTGGCCATTGAGGCGCTGGCGGTAAGAACGGCCGTAACCCGTACTCCCCCCATAATTTACATCCAGCACCGCAAACCCGCGACTTGTCCAATATTGAATGCTCAAACTGAGCGTCGTTGACGTCGCTCCTGTGGGGCCGCCATGACTGAGCACCAACAACGGTGGCTTTTCGTCATCCGATCCTTTGAAATCTTGGCTGAGTGGTGGGTAATAAATGCCGTGTGCAGTTAATCCGTTTTCCGTGGGGTACTCAATGGATTGCGGAATCGATAAAAATTCTCGCCCCACCATCAAATTAGCCGACTGGCGCAATACCTGCATTTCATCCGTTAGCAAGTCGAGTCGAACCACTGAACTTGGCAAATTCGCCGCGCCACCGACAAAGACAGCTACCCCTTCGCTCACCTGAAGACTGCCAAAACTGGCGTATGGCGTGTCAAAATTGGTGAGTGTTTTGGTGTTGGTGTTCAATCTGGCTAATTGCCATTTGCCATTTTTCGTATAGGCGCAAATGATAGTATGACCTGACTCAAACCCATATGTCGTCATGCCAAATACCCACTGCGGTAGCCCAAACTCAGCATCCATTGGGCATAGATTCTCGACCTGCCCATCTACCCAACGATACAAATTCCACCAATTTGTGCGATCAGACACAAAGTGCAGCACACCATCAGGCGACCACGCTGGTTGGAAAACAGATTCATCCTTGCCACCGGCAACCAGCGTTTGGTTGCTGATTGTGCCGTCATCGTGCAGGTCGGCAACCCAAAGCTCGGTGCCATCCCAGGGCATGTTAGGATGGTTCCAGGTGAGCCAGGCCAGCTTGGTGCCATCTGCATTGAGGCGTGGTGTGGCGTAGAAGTCGTTGCCAGATACCAGCACGTCGCCCGTTTCATTGTAGCCATCGAGGTTGATGCTCACGAGTGTATTGATGGCTTCCTGGCCTTTGATGTGCTGTTCACGAATGGCAAACATGCGGCCGTGCCGGTCATCGACAACACCATCGGCAAATCGATAGTTTTCGGGTGAGGTGAGTGGTTCTGGTTCGCTGTAGGGGTATTGCGTGTAAAGGCGCTGATCGACGAAATTGATGAAGTAGGTGACATCATCGTGAACGGTGTAGGCGCCGCCGCCGTATTCATGAACGCGGGTGCGGACATTGAATCCTGCGGGGGATAGCTCTTCCATCCCTTCATCGAGGGTCCATTTGACGAGGGTATTACGGCCGTTTTCCGACGGCCGCCCCTCCGTCCAATAAACCGCATCCCCATCCAGGACAATCTGCCCCAGACGAATAGACCCGGTAACAATCAGCTCAGACGTAATCGGTGACAGCCATGATCCATAAGGGGCTGTCTTTTTATTGCGTACATGGTGATTTGGCATCTTATCTCCTTGCATACCAGAATGATAAACTGCCTTATCCGTTTCGCCAAACGAAGGCAAGTATTTATAGTGGGGAAGAAGTAAATAATTAATTGGTGAACTGTTGAATGCACACATCCCCTCATTAACAATTCAACAGTTCACCAATTAATTATTTTCCGTTACTCATTTACAAATAAAGGTAATAGAGCCATCACCTTCCATGTATGCTTCACGCACGCGCCTTATTTTCTCGATCCCTTGACGACGCATTTGGGTAAGCAGTTCATCTTCGGTGATCAGTTCTTGGCGCATGTTGCGGGGGAGAAGACGGCCGTTTTTAACCAGCATCAGCGGCGGCGGATAATAAAATTTCTGAAAGCGCGGCACACGGTGTCCCAACCAATCAAGTGTATAACTCCAAAAACCAATCGTAGCCACGAGGAGAATGCCATCGGTAACAGAAACATGCTCTCGTGCCATCGCGTTTTGGGCAGAGGCTGCGACCAGCGCAATCATCAACACATCCCCCAATCCAATCGAGCTGCTGCCAATGCGCTTAAACGTGATGCGCAAAATCACAAACAGCACCAGATACATCACTGTACCACGCACAATCGTCTCTAAAATAGGAACACTTGGAACAAAAACTGCTTGCCAATCAACATTCATGCTGCCGATTATACTGAGAAGTTTTGGATGTGTCTTGTAAGAGATTTATTTCACGCTGTGTCTAAAAACCACAAGCAAAAAACGAGAGGACACCAAGCAAATAAATAGAAATTATTATTGTCAATGAGCGACCTGGACGGATTTTTATCGCGGTCAAAAGGCTTTGTGAGTTGCGTAATGAAATGATTAACTGGAGGGGTTTTTCTTTTTAAAACCAATCTTCAATAAGCAAATTCTCAATCCGATGAAATTCTTTTGTATTGTGAGTTACCAGAGTTGCTTTATTCACAATTGCTATAGCTGCAATTAAAATATCATATGGACCAATTGGTTTTCCTTGTTTTTCCAACTCTACCCTAATTTGTGATGCTTGTTTCGCTTCGAATGCGCCAAAAGGCAACACATCAACGATTGAGAGAAATGTGTTTAGCTGTTGTTTTCTTTTTTGGGGAGAAGTTGATTTGGCGATCCCAACCTCTAATTCAAACAAAACAATACTAGGAATGCTAATCTCATTAGGCGGCGTTTGTAACAATTTTGCAGAGACATTACCCATGCCTTTAAAAAAATAAATCAGCGTGTTGGTATCAAGCAAAAACATCAGAACTGTTCCCGCTTAATATCTTGCCCCATTTCAGCTCGAATCTCTTCTGCTGTGGGAAACTCACGCCACGCACCTGCTAACTCCTGAATAGCAAGCGGCCATTCGGTTTGCAACTTCTCTCGAATTAGACCTGCAATCCACTTGCTTTGGGAAATATTCATTGATTTTGTCAATTTCCGCATTTTCTCTTCAAGCTCTTTATCGAGATAAATTGTCACTTGTGCCATATCAACCACGCCTCCGCAAACAATTATATTTTATATTATATGTACATGTGATTTGTATGTCAACGTGGACTAGGGAACCTACCGTTTCCCAGTGACCCATTCCACATCCAGGTGTCTAAATTTTTAAGTAGTCCTCCTACCTGCAATCCGTTCCGAGGGGCCGAGCGGGAGAGGGAGCCAATTTTTATTTTTCCGAGCGATTATCCACCTTCACCAACCATTGCTGCAATGGTGCCATCTGTTGAAAATAGTTAAAACAAACATCCAACAAATCTGGCGATGTAACAATTTCGGGCGATAACTGCGGGGTGCTTGCGTACAGCGCATTGTGCAACAACAAGTCAATTCGTGGATGTGCGACATCGTACCCGCGAGGAGCACGTTTGTAATAGGAACCTTCGACCACGAGCCCAGCCGCGCGAATCGATTGAATGATGTCAACCAGCGCTGGCCCCAGTTCTTCATCTACAATTGCTTCTCGGTAGGCGGTTAGCATTGGTTTAGGAAATCCATGCATGCCAACATGAATGCCGCTGCCTTCCTGACTGATGCCAAAATAGAAACCTGGACTTTCGTTTTTCTTGCCTTGGCCTTCCCAAAAAACCATCCCGATCCAGGTTTTATAAGGTGTTTTGTCTTTAGAAAAGCGTGTGTCGCGATAAATGCGCGTCATAGACCCGCTGCCATTCATGCGCGTATCGTAACGAATGTTGGGGGTGACGGTTTCTAGTCGCTGGCCCATTGCCGACACAAATGCCTGGGCTGGCTCAACAATATTTTTTTGAAAATCTGGCTTGTGCTCAGTGAACCACTCGCGGTTGTTATTTTGGACTAAATCACTTAAAAATTGCAGTCCTGCTTTTGGAAATCCGGTAAATTGGTTACTCATGTCTATCTCCTGAAATGGGTACTGTGCAAAAAATCTTCCCGGAAGTTGTCCATAATATATCTAAATCGCTAAAAACTTACGGGAAGATGGATGCTGCGACAAAGATTTTTGAGAAATTAATGCCATCAATGATACGACGTTTTTGGCGTAGGAAATTCGACAGTTCAGCAGATTTTAATCACAAATCCGGTAACGGACGTTGACTTCGCCCCAAATGCCATCCAATCTATGCACAACTTACCCACAACCACTGCCCCAATCACAATCCTCCAATCCGACTTCTTCCACCTACCCAAAACGCATACCCTCCAATACGATTACGTCCTTGACTACAAACAAGTTCAAATTACAGCATCGTGAGTTTCCAGTCGATTCTGTCACACTTCGTAAACATGTTGAAGAACTCCTGATTCTAGAAAAACAATTCTGAGGACTTCGAAATGGTGGGGTTGACATTGTTTCGTATTGTTTGTACAATTCGTTTAGTTTAAACTAAACGTTCTGTATACACATTATGAACCAAGAATTACAACAAGCTCGAGACAACTTTATTCAAGGCCTGAGTCGCATCAGCCACTTTTGGGGATTTCCAAAAGCAATGGGTGCGATTTACGGAGCCATTTATCTTTCACCCGATTTGCTGTCACTCGATGAGCTGGTACAACAGGTGGGCGTTTCCAAAGGCGCAGTCAGCACCAATGTGCGCACATTGGAGCGGCTGGGCATGGTCCACAAACAGCTTCAACTGGGCGACCGCAAAGATTATTACATTGCCGAAACAGATTTCTGGAAAATTGTGCGCGGGGTGCTGCGTGAGCGCGAGAAAAACGAATTTGATCTCGCGCTGCGCACAGTAGGGGAAAGCCTGGAACTGGTCAAAGAAATTGAATCTGAAGATCAGGAACTGGCCGATTTTTACCAGGAGCGTATGAAAAGTATGCAGCAATTTTTCAACAGTTTGGACAATCTCGTAGGTACGCTCATTGCTTTAGACAATTTGCGCCTCGGAGCTGTTCAAAATTTGTTTGGCAAAAAAGACAACTAAACAGGATAACAAAAAATGAACACGACCAAACAACGTCATGCTGTCACCGGGGCCTTTGGCTACTCGGGAAAATATATTACACAACGATTGCTCAATAAAGGGCACGAAGTAATTACGCTCACCAATTCGCTCAATCGAGAAAATCCGTTTGGTGATCGGGTGCAAGCTTATCCATTCAATTTTGATAACCTGGCCGCGCTGACGGAAACGCTGAAAGGGGTGGATGTGCTAACCAACACATATTGGGTGCGCTTTAACCACAGCCTGTTTCAACATGCAGATGCCGTGCAAAATACATTGACGTTGTTTGAGGCAGCGAAAGCGGCCGGTGTGTCACGCATTGTGCATGTGAGCATCACGAATCCATCTTTGGACTCAAATCTTGAATATTTTTCAGGAAAGGCAACGTTGGAAGAGGCGTTAAAAAATCTGGGCGTTTCGTATGCAATTTTGCGACCAACGGTGCTGTTTGGAAAGGAAGATATTTTAATCAACAATATTGCCTGGCTGCTGCGCACGTTTCCAGTGTTTGGCGTATTTGGTGACGGCCGTTATCGTATCCAGCCAATCTACGTAGACGATCTCGCCGAACTCGCCGTCACCGCCGCAGAAAACCGCGAAAATGAAATCATCAACGCCATCGGCCCCGAAACGTTCACGTATCGAGAACTTGTGGAAACAGTTGGGGAGATTATTGGGAAGAAACGGCCGTTACTCTCCATCCCGCCCGCATTAGGATACCTTGCCAGCCGGATTGTTAGCATGTTTGTCGATGACGTACTCGTCACCCGCGAAGAGATCGATGGGTTGATGGCCGATCTGCTTCATGTCACGACACCCGCCACGGGTACCACACACCTCACGACCTGGGCAAGTCGTCACGCCGTTGATTTAGGCAAACAATACACGAGTGAGTTAGCAAGACGCCGAGATCGCAGCGCAGCGTATGCGTCGAATTAGAGACCTTGCCTATTTAGACTGGCTGCGAATTATGAACCTGAAGAAATTGATATGGTAATCGGCAAGTGTGTAACTTCAGGTTCATTAAGGCGTTTGAGGCGCCTGTTTGATTACCTTATTATTTTTAAAACGCCATCATTCGTAGGCAGCTAAGGTAGCAACCCGCGTAAATTTATTTGTCAGCAGGCAAATGCTGCTGGACCATATCTATTAATGTATTTAATTTGTAGGGTTTTTTCAGAAATCCAAGCAAAGAGTCCTCATCAAACCGATGAAGGACTTCTTTTTCATCATACCCTGAAGAAAGGATAACCCGCACATAGGGATTTACCTGGCGCAAACCGCGCCAGGTTTCATACCCATCCATCCCCGGCATCGACAGATCGAGCAGGACCAGACCAATATCAGACTGATGTTGTTGGTACATGTCAATTCCAGTCTGCCCGTCGGTAGCTTGCAGCACTGGGATTCCCTCCAGGTCGAGAATGTCAGTTACGGCTTCACAAACGATTTTTTCATCATCAATGACGAGAACATGGGTGCCTGTGGGTGACGGAGAGGTAGGAACGGCCGTTTCCCTAACATCTACGTCATCCTGTTCACCAATCACCATGAAAACTATTTTGAATTGGGTTCCCTGACCCAGCTCACTTTCAACCTGGATACCACCGCCATGACTGCGCACAATGCCCAAAACGGCCGCCAATCCCAACCCTCTCCCCATCTCTTTTGTGGTGAAAAATGGATCAAACATCTTCGCCTGGGTATCGGCGTCCATACCACAGCCGTCATCCTGTACAGTCAACAACACATACCGACCAGGAAGGATAGGATGATCTGTGCCTTGCAAAAACCTTTCCGCGTCCATTGACAAGTCGATAACATTTGTAGAAATGGTGATGGTTCCCGGCTGCTTGCCAATCGCTTCCACAGCATTCGATATTACTTTGGTCAATACCTGCTGCATCTGCTCCATATCCGCTTCAATTTTAGGCATTGTCTCAGTTAATTCCAAAATCAACTGCACATGTTCAGGGACTGCTGACACCGGCAGCCGAGACATCTTCCACAAGAGCTTATTCAAATCCAATGGAACAATTTCAAACATCCCTCGCCCAGAAAAAGCAAGCATATTTTCGGCAAGTTCAGCAGCCCTTTCGGCCGCCTTCATAACTTCATGCAAATGATGGCGCTGTGGGGAATCTGGTTCCAGCTTGGCTAAAGCGAGAGACACCTGGCCCAGCATGACCATGAGTAAATTATTCAAATCATGTGCCGTCCCGCCCGCTAAAACACCCAGGCTTTCTAATTTTTGGGCTTGCCGTATCGCGGCATCCACTTGCTGTTGCTGGGTGACATCTCGATTAATGCTGGCAAGAAGATGGCCGTTCTCTCGCTTAATCACAAACAGCCGCGATTGGATGAAGCGACGCGAATGGTCTGGCAGCTCAATTTCTATCTCTACAAACCGATATGGCTCCATAACTTCACCCTGTTGCAAAATATTCAGAGTGGTTTTTTTTGTGGCTGCAACAGGAAAACGTGCGTTGAGATGCTCGGGAAGCATTTGCGCCTGCACATCCCAAACAAACTGGTGCAAAACATCTTCTTTTAGCCTCCCAGACATTTTTTCTTGGGCAGCATTCCATTCAATAATGCGACCCTCGTCGTCTACCAAAAGAATACCGTCGTTAGACTGCTCAATGACGCTGCGGAACTTTCTTTCACTTTCTTTAACCTGGCTTTCGGCCTGATGCCGGTACAATCCCATGCGGATCGATGCCAGTAACTCATGCTCTTCGAACGGTTTTAACAGATAGCCATAAGGGTGCGTATGTTCGGCACGCTCAAGTGTGACCTCATCAGCAAACGCAGTCAGGTAAATAATAGGAATGTCAAAATTTTCTTTGATGTAATTAGCCGCTTCAATGCCATCCATTTCACCTTTCAATTTGATGTCCATTAAGATCAGATCGGGCAAGATTTCGGCAGCCAGCGCGACAGCCTCTTCTCCAGTTGCCACAAATTCGGGTACAGCATAGCCTAACCGCCGCAGACGGTTCTGCAAATCGAGGGCAACAATGCCCTCATCTTCGACGATAAGAATTTGCGCTTTTGTATTCATCTTTATTTCTCAGACACCTTGTTATCAAAGGCGATAGTGATAGCTGTCCCCGTGTCATGATTGACAATAAATGTTCCCATTAACTGTCCGACCAATGTATTTACTAATTGTAAGCCCAATGTACTCGCCTGTCGATAGTCGAGATGGGGTGGGAAGCCAATGCCGTTGTCAGCTACGATCAGGCGATAGCGTCCGTGGGTATCTGCCTTGAGTTGAATTGTAATTTGACCAGAACGGCCGTTACCAAACCCATGCTTAAGCGCATTAGAAACCAGTTCATTGAGGATAAGGCCGCAGGGAACGGCCGTGTCGATATTCAAAAACGCCTCCTCTGCCTCAATTTCCAGCCCAATCCCAGCCGCATAGGCATCATAGGATTGGAACAAATATCTTGATAAATGGCGAATATAATCAGCAAAATCTATGCGGGCTAAATTAGGCGATTGGTACAATTTCTCATGAATAAGCGCCATCGATCGCACACGATTTTGGCTGTCCCGTAACAAGTCAAGCGCCACATCATCCTGCACTTGACCAGACTGCAAATTGAGCAAGCTAGAAATTATTTGCAAATTATTCTTGACGCGATGATGAATTTCTTTAAGCAGCACTTCCTTTTCTTGTAATGAGTGGTTCACATGCTGCTGGGCTAATTTTTGCGGCGTAATATCGCGGGTAGCAATCACCTGCACAGACTTCCCTTGATACAGTTGTGGTTTACTGACAATCTCCAGAAATCGCTGCGTCCCATCTTGACGTAGGGCTGTCACTTCAAATGGTGCGCCAGTCCCCATATTTTGCTTGACAACCGCATGCGATTCTACCGTGATAAAATCAAAGACACTTCTATCGATAATTTCGGAACGAGGGCTGTCAAACAGACGCTCAATGCTCGGATTTACCTCCAAAATGATGCCATCCTCATGGATAACAATCCCCTCAAACGTTGCTTCTAACAAAGAACGATACCGGGTTTCGCTTTCGACCAATTCCCGCTGGCGGTCTGTTTCCAACAAATCCCGCGACTGCGCCGCCAGCAGGATGATAATGCTGGTGATGGCAACAAATTTAAGCGCATTGGAAATGATCTGTTGTCCAGTCGCATCAGCAAATAATAAGAAAAGCAACACGCCTGCCACACTCAACACGGTCACAACCATTGTCCGTTTCATGGAAAGAAAAACGCTGCTGAGTAGCACCGGAACTATTAAGAAGAACAATGCCTGCAAATCAAACGCGCTGGTTTGGGGGATAGCCGCAATTAAAACCGAGATCACCGCCATCGCTACAATAATATTGGCCACTAGACCATAGTATCGCGTCAAGCTCAACGCATAAATTATCAATACGATCCCCAAGATACCGAGCATCAAGAGAAATTCAGGATTTCGCCACCAGATATTGTTGCCTAAAAACAGGTCGGGCAGTACCGTTGCCACCAGACCAATGGGCGTCATAATGAGCATGATTGCAGCCAGCAACTGCGCTTGATGACGCTGTTTCAAATCTTGCACAGCCGGGTCTGGTCCAGTCAGCCGCCGAAAAATAGTTTCAATTTTATTAAGCATTGCTTTTTAATATCCTCTTTTTTGTGGTGAAATTGCAGCGAGGGTTAGGATAAATGCTGTCCCATTTTCACGATTAAGGGTTATTTGACCATTGATCTGATTAACCAATGTGTTGACAAGTTGTAAACCCAAAGAACGGGATTGCCGGATATTGATTTCTGGAGGAATACCCACTCCATCGTCGGCAATCTCCAGTATTATTTGGTCGTCAGTAGGATGAAGGGAGATATGAATTTGGCCGGAACGGCCGTTTACAAACCCATGTTTAAGCGCGTTAGCAATTAATTCGTTGAGAATGAGGCCACAGGGAACGGCCGTATCTACATCCAAATACACCGGCTTCACATCCACTTGCAAACGAACACCATGCGCCTGTGCACGGTATGCTTGGACCAGATAGGTCGCCAGTTTTTCCACATAATCGCCAAAATCAATGCGTGCCAGGTTTGAAGATTGGTACAATTTCTCATGAATGAGGGCCATCGAACGTACACGATGTTGACTATCGCGCAGCACATCCCGACTCTGCACATCGACTACCACATCAGACTGTAAATTGAGTAAGCTAGAAATGATTTGCAAATTATTTTTTACGCGATGATGAATTTCCTTGAGCAGCGCCTCTTTTTCTTGTAATGAAGCTTTCAACTGCTCCTCCATCTGCTTCCGTTCACCAATATCGCGCAGCACAACCACCCAGCTCATCAGGCGGCGACGTCCATCCCGCAATGGCGACACACGCATATCAAAAATGCGCGGCGACAACCCATTCAAAGTCCATTCAATTTGCATCCCGCCCTCCTGGTCTGTGGTCAGGAGTTCACGCGGCCAGTCCGGCCAAAATCGAGTAACGGGGCGACCGAGCAGATGCGATTTGGACTGCCCCAACAACGACAACAACGCGGGGTTCACATCCATGATGTAATGATTGGCATCCAGCACCAGCACGCCATCTCCCATTTGATCAAACATCATATGTCTGGCTGCTGGACCAATGTCCTGTAGCTGTAAACGATAAATCGTCCAGCCAACTATTGACACCATAATACCCAAAGCAAACGGCGTTAAATCCATGCCGCGAAATGGCTTCCAACTAAAAATAATGCTGGCAAAATTAACCAGCCAGGGTGCCATCGCGGCGATTATCAAACCAACACCCTGCCAACGGTAAAGCCGACCAGACTCAACAACAGCCTGCAGCAAAATGACCAAACCAGCAAAAACGGCCGTATATGCATACACCATAAATAACCAAAACGCTGGACCATATTCCGCTGATTTTATGAGTACGCCATCAACAAGCGTTAGCTCATACTTCGCCCAAACAAGATGATGCCATCCATTGGTATAAACCAAAAGTAAAGTGAGCGCGGGAATCACCAATAACAGAAAAAGTTGACGGTGCGTGAGTTTTACAGCCCGTCCTACATAGAATAAGGCATAGATTATCCAACCAGGCGGCAGTACGACAATTGCG
>QQUD01000064.1 GCA_008501785.1 Chloroflexota bacterium | reverse complement strand
CGAACACAGGAACGAACATTTAAACATACCCAAGAAATGTTCGTACTCACCAACCCACAACAAATACCCCCTTCAGAAAAGATTGTTGAGGCTGTGCGCGTACTCAATATGTATGAAATGAATGAGAAGGTGCTGGAGGAAGTAGATGCGGGTCGGCTTGATGTGGCTACAAAACGAATGAGACATTTAACCACCCGGTTGCTGCAAGCTGGGCAAACACAGTTGGCTCATCAAGCCCATTCCGAAGCAGAAAGATTAGAAAATATGGGTACCATGTCTATGGAAGGGCGTAAAAAACTCAAATATGGTACACGCGCATTAATGAATCAAACGATTAATTTAAACGCCAATGATTAAATGTACTGATTGTGGAGCGAACCAGTTTGACGGAACGTTGTTCTGTACTGAATGTGGCAATTTTATATTTCAGACGGACCCAAATTCAACGGCCGTTTTACCCTTCTCTGACTTTGCACACCGCCCCCCGCCTCCTGTACTTGAAGATGTTAATTTAGAACCTGCCTACCTCCCCCAAACCATTACATTTTTTATCCCAAGTAGCCGTCGTCGGCTCACCCTCGATCTTAACAACGAAATCCGCATTGGCCGTGCAGACCCCCGTGCTGAACTCATTCCAGAGCTTGATTTAACTAGTGATGAAGGGGCTGGCAGAGGTGTATCACGACTGCATGCGACTATTCGTGCATACAAACAGGGGGTTGTGCTGGTTGACTTAGGCAGCACAAATGGTACCCTGTTAAATACATACCGGCTGCCCCCGGAACGGCCGTATCCCATCAAAAGCGGTGATGAAATACGTTTCGGAGATTTACTCGTACATCTGTTTATAGAATAAAACACCGTTAATTGTAACTAATAAGGTAGTAAAGAGTGTCTCATGGTATCAATAATCCTGCATATCTCAAATGAAGATCCGATTGTATGTGAAGTAGACGCATTACCAGAACCCACCAGTCAATTTATTATTGTCCACAATCCACGCAAGCGAGACGGCAAGGACATTCACTATCTTGATGAAGACGTAACCAGTATGCTTGTCCCCTTCCACCGGGTAAACTTCGTTCAGCTTTTGCCTTCAGGCGAAGTTGAAGAAGTATTTGGCTTTGTCCGCGAATAAAAGCCAGCTAATAGTTAATTTGAATAGGGATTTGACTATTTTGATACGAGATTGCGCAATATGCGGAACAAAAAATGGTCCAATCTTTAACTGAATGATCTATAAGAAAAGTTGCGATTTAGAGCGACATATGTGATAACGAAAGCTATGGTAGAACAAATTCCATCAACTTTAGACAATACTGCTCCACGGCTCGTACTCGTTGTAGACGACGAAGCACGCATGCGGCGTTTCATTCGCATGAATATGGAGCTGGAAGGGTATCAAATTATAGAAGCCGATAATGGTGTGACTGCGCTCGAACAAATTCGGCAATATACACCAGACCTGGTTGTCATGGATGTTATGATGCCGGAAATGGACGGATTCGAGACACTAAAACTCCTGCGAGAAATCTCAACAGTTCCCGTTATCCTGCTCACTGTAAAAAGTGATGAAGAGGATAAAATCCAGGGTTTGGGACTAGGTGCCGATGATTACGTTACAAAACCATTTAGTCCACGAGAATTAAGCAGTCGCGTTTCAGCCGTCTTGCGCCGGGCCGAATGGCCTTCACCGCCACCACGAACCATTCTCAAAATAGATGATCACCTCTCCGTTGACTTCAATAGACATCAAGTCATTGTCAAAGGAGAGCGTATCGACTTGCGCCCCACTGAATACCGCTTACTCAATCATCTCATTCAAAATGCTGGTTGGGTCGTGCCCCATGAGACGCTGTTAGCGAAGGTTTGGGGGTATGAATATCGGGATGAAACGCATTACTTGCGTCTTTACATAAACTATTTGCGTAAGAAAATTGAACGTGATCCGGCGAAGCCAGATTACATTCTAACCGAACGCGGGGTCGGTTATCGCTTTGTGGATTATAAAAAATAATAAATATCTAGTCGATAATGTTTTGTTTTTTTCACATTTTCATTATCATTATCGATTATGACTCACACGATAGCGTCTGACGGTAGTTTATTCTTTGATCAGGTAAATAGTTACCTTAGCGGTGAAGAGCGCCTTCGTGTGCAAAAAGCATTTGCAATCGCTCGCCAGGAACACGGAAACCAACGCCGTAAATCTGGCGAGCTTTTTTTTACCCATCCACTCACTGTTGCATTCTACTTATCAGAATACCTCCTTGACGCCCCGGCCCTCATTGCCGCACTCCTCCATGATGTGGCCGAAGACACAAAAGTATCTATAGAGGATATCGAAAAGGAATTTGGAGCAGAAGTTGCCCGATTGGTTGATGGCGTAACCAAGCTAAAAGATGTCACCAAAGGGATTTCTGACGGTCATAAGCTGACAAGTAAGGAAATTGAAGATGCAACGCTGCACAAACTCTTGGGCGTGATGACTTCCGATGTGCGCGCCGTCATTATTAAACTTTTTGACCGACTCCACAATATGCGCACCATCACCGCCACGCCTTACCATCGCCAAGTTTATAAAGCGAAAGAAACATTATCTGTTTACGCGCCTTTAGCAAACCGCCTAGGCATTTGGAAGTTAAAAAACGAACTCGAAACGCTTTCTCTTGAAGTGCTCGATAGCGAGGCGTATCAAATTATTCAACAGCGTCGTGAGCATTTGGAACAAGATCAACAAGAAGTGTTTCACTTGATAAGTGGGCAAATTTTTAGCTGCCTGTTAGCTGCGAATATTGATGTACGCAACGTTGTGCTCGCTCCCGAAAACATCTATACAGCTTATCAAGATATCTGTCAAAGTGGTTTGTCATTTTACAATGTTGATAAAACAATGCGCCTGGTGGTTTTGGTAGATGATTGGCTTTCTTGTTATCAAGCATTGGGTCATTTACATCATTTGTGGAAGCCGGTTCCAGGGCGTTTCGATGATTACGTTGCTTATCCGCGAGACAACCTCTACCGTTCATTGCATACAACGGTTGTGCATACCAACGGACAGCACCTTAAGTTGAGAATTCGCACGGTTGAAATGGACAAACTATCGGAAGTTGGTGTGTTGAGTCGTTGGCTATATCGCGGGACCATGTGGTCAAATGGCATTGACGAACGCATTGGTGCTTTTTTTGACAACATCATTGAAAATATTAACCTTGAGCCACAAAACCCCACCATTAGCGTCAAAGGCGTTGTTGAAGACGTTTTTACCCAGCAAATTCGTGTGTATACGCCTCGTGGTGATGTCATTGAATTAGCAAAAAGGGCGACGCCGATTGATTTCGCCTACGCGATTCATACAGGATTGGGTAATCAATGTCATGCCGCATATGTTAATGAATCGATGTATCCGCTCAATAAACCATTGCAAAATGGCGATCAGGTACGCATTGTCAAGAAGCTAAATGCGCAGCCGCGTCGTTCCTGGCTAGATGAAGATTTAGGCTACATTGTTACCAATTATGCCCGTACCAATGCACGTCGTTGGTTCCGCCGTTTATCACCTGGAGAAGCTCGGTTTCAAGGCAGGCGTTTGCTGCAAGATGAACTGAATATGTTGGGAATGCCCAACTATTCGCATCAAAGAATTTCTGAACTATTTAGTTATGAATCTACGGGCGAGCTTTATTATGATTTGGGGCGGGCGGAGTTGTTACCGACGGTGGTTGCGACCCGTGTGATGGAAGATCGATGGGAAAGTGGTCCAGCACGCAATGTAGACAATGTGGTTTATTCACCACAAGGTGAGCGTTTTGTGGTGACCAATGTAGATAATCGCAAGCTGCGGCTATGCGGCGCTTGCCAACCACGACCCCCGGAGCCAATTGTTGGGTTTATTCGCAAGGACGGTGGCGTGACGCTGCATCGGGAGCGGTGTCACCGGCTGCGCATTGAGCAATTAACCACGCAGTTGTTAAAGCTAGGTTGGGGTGAAGATGAGACGCGCCGGGCCAGGCTGGCGACTATTTATATAAAAGTTTATGATCGCTCTGGGCTTCTTTTTGAAATATCACAGCTAATGCAAAGTGAGAACATCAATATTTCTTACACCAATACACCACCTGCACCAGCCGGTGAGGTACACCTTGTGTTTACGCTGGAAATTGTGAGTCCACGACTAATGGTCCGCATCTTGCATCAGATACAGGCGCTGGCCAATGTGTTTGAAGTGCGTACCCTCAAAAATCACATTATGCCTGGTCATGATATTGAAGCTAGGTCGATGTATCGTCCTGAATAAGTAAATCTTACATATTCATAACAGTTTTATTACAGACGTATTCGACGTTATTTCTCCTGCTATACTGCGGCAAAGGAGATTCGAATGATGACTCAGATGCGTCTGATTTTTTATGTTTTGATAGCAATTGTCGTTTTAACGGCTTGTAGTGAGGCTCAGCCGATTGAAACAGAAAGTGTGGTTGAAGTAGAGAGCGTTGCTGAAGTGGAGAGTGTGGGGGAAACGGCCGTTCCCCCCACACTCTCCACCAAACCCGACCCAACTCAAACCCCTCCACCCGACCCAACCCCCAACACAGAACCCACCAATGCCATCAACGACAACGAAGCCAATGAACTCATGTTCACCCTTGCCTTCGGCTCCACATCCGATGCTCAAGCCGCACTAAGCCGTGTTGTGTCCGCTAACGATAAGCGATTTGTCGGCGTTCTCATCGAACTGTTTCGGGCACGGCAAATCGGCTTGATCAATAACCTGAGCTTTGAAGATTATATCCCTGCGTTGCAAACGCTTGGTGGGCAAACCTTCGCAAACGATTGGGGGGCATGGCTTGAATGGTATGGCAATACCGATTTGACCGTACCGGAAGGATTTGCCAGTTGGAAAGGTCAGATTTTGGCACGGATGGATGAACGTTTTGGTGATTTTTTGCAAGATCGCCACCCATCAAACATTCGTGTTGAAGAAATTGTGTGGGGCGGTGTGTTGGTAGATGGCATTCCCCCATTGGACAATCCAAAGATGGTTGAAGGGGATAAAGCGACGTTTATGCAGCCATTTGACGCTGTGTTTGGCATTGAAATCAACGGAGACGCCCGCGCTTATCCGCTGCGCATTGTTGATTGGCACGAGATGGCAAATGATGTGATTGGTGGTGTGCCAGTTTCGCTGGCGTACTGCACCCTGTGTGGCGCGGCCATTGCCTACGATGGACGTGCATCGAATGGCACAACCTACACGTTTAGCTCGTCCGGTTTCCTCTTTCGCAGCAACAAGCTGATGTATGACCGGCAAACAGAAACGCTGTGGAACCAACTCACAGGTGAACCAGTGCTGGGTGAGTTGGTCGATACCGATGTGCAGCTTGATTTGCTGCCAGTGGTGCTGACAACGTGGGAGGCGTGGCAAAATCAGCACCCTAACACAGTCGTGGTTGATATAGAAACCGGTTTTAGCCGCGTTTATACGCCCGGAGCCGCGTATGGCGACTATTTTGCAGCCGATATAACCATGTTCCCTGTTTGGCAGCGTGACGAGGCATTGGCGACGAAAGATCAGGTGTATGCGCTGAATATTGACGACACGCCAAAAGCTTACGCGATTGATTTGTTGACGGAGGCTGGTGTGGTGAATGATGTGGTGGCGGAAACGGCCGTTATCCTCATCGCCTCTCGTGGCATTGTAGATGTAAATGGAGTCAGCTTGCGTTCCGGCAACGAAATGACCTACTCCGCTGGAGCCGAAATCCGTGCCTATGACCGAGGCGAACATACCTTTTCACCTGG
>QQUD01000794.1 GCA_008501785.1 Chloroflexota bacterium | reverse complement strand
AATATGCTGGCCCACAGGCGCAGCGTGTTCGCGAAATCGAGCAGCCACACACTCCGGACCATTCGGTGGATTACTGCTCTGGCTGTCGCGTGTGTAACGAAGTTTGTCCATCTGGTGTGAAGATTGCGGAATTGAATGCGCGCGCCCGCGCTCAAATGGCCGCAGAAAATGGCATTCCGTTGCGAAATAGGCTGCTGGGCCGTAACGAGACTTTGGGCAAAATTGGCAGCATTGTGCCGCGATTGGCTAACTTTGGTTTGCACAATCCGTTGAGCCGGGTGATGGCGGAAAAGGTGATGGGCATTGCTCGCAACGCCCCGCTGCCAACCTGGAGCACAGATGGCACGTTTGGCGATTGGTGGCAGCGCAGAAAGGCAACGCGGTTGCAGTCGGAAAAGAAGGTTGTTTATTATCATGGCTGTGCCACGATGTATTATGAACCGTTTGTGGGAAAAGCGGCCGTTGCTGTTTTTGAACACAATGGATACGAAGTGGTCGTGCCGCCGCAAAATTGCTGTGGTCTGCCCATGTTGAGCAATGGTGAATTTGATGCGGCTGCCAATTACCATCAAAGCAATGTGAACAAGATGCGCGTTTTTGCAGAAGCGGGTCTCGACATTGTGGGAACGAGCACAAGCTGTACGCTGACGCTGAAAGAGGAAGCACCAGAACTGCTAGACATGGAAGATGAAGGCGCACGAACCTTGAAAATGGCGACCTGGGATATTTTTGAATGGCTGCGCGAACGGCATGAAATGGGTGAGTTAAAAACCGATTTTGCCACGATGGAAATGGTGCTGCCGTATCATGCGCCTTGCCAATATCGGGCGCATCGTGTAGGCAAACCTGCGTTAGAAATTCTGGCGCTCATTCCTGGTGTGGATGTGCGCGAAAGTAATGCGCGCTGCTGTGGGATTGCTGGTACGTATGGTTACAAAGTGGAAAAATATCAGATTGCCATGGATGTGGGGGCTGAATTGTTCGATTTTGTGGAAGAACAAGGCGCTGATGTGGAGATGACGGCTTGTGATTCAGAAACTTGTCGTTGGCAGTTGGAACATGGCACGAAAAAACCATCGCGCCATCCTATTGAGTTTTTAGCTGCTGCGTATGGTTTGTATGATCTTGAGACACGCACTTTGGTAAATGAATAAGGCTTTTTAGCTTGGTGAGATTGGTCCAATCTGTAAACGCCAAAGTTGTTTTCGAACGCAATCTAGTACTGAAACCAACATCTTTTGTCGGGTAAAATGTTTGCGAATGGTTTCAGTTTAAGTGTTCCGGCGCAATGTGCTATCCGGCAATACTTGTTGGTCGGAACACTAGGTAAGCATCCAGAATTAAGTTGCCGGAGTGGAGGCTTTAGCCGGAACTGTTCCGGCTAAAGCCTCCATTCCGTGCAGGGAAGTAATTTCTAGACGCTTAGTGAGGGTCAATTACTGGTCTAATAGTTGCCTCAAAAAAAGGTCAAAATGAGATGGTAAGCATCGTCATTGTGTCGCATAGCAAAATACTTGCGGAAGGTGTTAAAGAACTAGCCGATCAGATGGTGCGGGGGCGGGTTCCGCTGGCTGTGGCAGGAGGGATGGATGATCCTGAAAATCCGATTGGCACAAATGCGGTCGATGTGTTGGGCGCGATTGAATCTGTTTACGGTGATGATGGCGTTGTTGTTTTGATGGATTTGGGCAGTGCGCTGATGAGTGCTGAACTCGCTGTGGAGATGCTGTGCCCGTCGCAACAGGCGCAGGTTGTGCTTTGTGAGGCGCCTTTGGTTGAAGGGGCGATGGCTGCGGTTGTGCAGGCAGATGGCAATGGCACGATGGCACAGGTGTTGGCAGCGGCGCGAGGTGCTTTGGCTGCTAAGGCCTCACAGTTGGGCGTGGATTTGACTGAAGGGATAATGGATGAAGTGGAGAACACGGCCGTTTCTGTCACCACCACCCATCAAATCACCATTCTCGTTCGCAACCGCAATGGATTGCATGCCCGTCCCGCAGCTCGTTTTGTAAAAACAGCAAACCAATTTGACGCCGAAATTCAAATTTTTAAAGCAGATCAATCGGCCAATGCGAAAAGTATCAATCAAGTGGCGATGCTTGATGTGAAGCAAGGGGATGAGGTTCACATCCGTGCTACGGGTGAAGATGCTGAAGTCGCCCTGGCTGCAATTCAAAGGCTGGCTAACAATCATTTTGATGATGCAAACGAGGTTGAGGTAACGCCGACCGCTCGAACTCGGGCAGACACAATTGCAGATGCGTGGACTGGCATTGCGGCTTCTTCTGGGATTGCGGTTGGGCCAGTTTTCCAATACCGGCCGCAGCTTCCAGAAATAGAAACCCGGCAGGTTGATGATGTGGATGCGGAATGGGTGCGGGTGGAAACGGCCGTTTCTGCCGCTATAGAAGAAATCGAAGCGCTTTACCAACAAGCGTTAACGCAGGTCGGGAAAAAAGAAGCAGCCATTTTCCAGGCGCACAAGATGTTTTTAAAGGACCCTGACTTGTTTGCGCAGGTGCAAGGTATTTTGAACAGAGACAAAATTAACGCCGAGGCTGCCTGGGATCAAGCGATTAAAGCGGGTGTTGCTTTATTTGAACAATTAGCTGACCCCTATCTGAAGGCTAGAGCCGCAGATTTACAGGATGTGGGTAATCGCGTATTGCGAAATTTGCTAGGTGTGGCGTTGCCATCTCTAAATGTGAAAAAGCCAATTATTTTGGTGGCTGAGGACTTGACGCCCTCGGATACGGCTCAGTTGGACCGCTCGATGGTGCTGGGTATTTGTACCGAGTTGGGGGGCGCTACTTCGCACAGTGCAATCTTGTCGCGGGCGTTAGGGATTCCGGCCATTGTGGGGGTTGGGAGCCAGTTAGCCGAGCTGCCAAATGGCAGTATGATTGTGGTCGATGGCAGCAAAGGTCAACTTTTACCAAACCCTACAGCAGAGCAAATTGAAATTTTCTCAGCAGAGCGGGATGCGTGGCTAAATCAGATGCAGGCGGCTAAGGGAGTCGGTCAACAGCCAGCAGTGACGCTTGATGGACATCGGGTTGAGATTGCAGCGAATATTAGTGGACTGAAGGATACGGCTGTTGCGCTCGAATATGGCGCGGATGGTTTCGGTTTGTTCCGCACGGAGTTCTTGTTCCTGGACCGGCAAACGGCTCCGTCGGAAGCGGAGCAACTGGCTGCGTATCGTGAAGTGGTTGAGGTGGTGGAGAAACGGCCGTTAATTATCCGCACGCTCGATGTGGGTGGAGATAAACCTTTGTCTTACCTGAATTTGGGTGAAGAAGAGAATCCATTCCTTGGATGGCGCGGCATTCGTTTTTGCCTGGACAAACCGGAATTTTTCAAACCACAATTACGCGCTATTTTGCGGGCCAGCGTTGATGACAGCGGTGATCCGACTAATTTGAAAATGATGTTCCCGATGATTGGCAGCGTCGATGAATTGCGCCGTGCAAATGAATTGGTGGCCAAGGTAAAGGCAGAGTTGCAGGATGAGGGTCACAAGTTTGATGAGAATATGGAAGTGGGCATCATGATTGAGGTGCCGGCGGCGGTGGCGGTGGCTGATTTGTTGGCGCGGGATGTTGATTTCTTTAGTATTGGCACGAATGATTTGACGCAGTATGTGATGGCGGCGGATCGGGGCAATGCGAATGTGGCAAATCTGGCGCAAGCGCTGCAACCGGCAGTGCTGCGCATGATCAAACAGACGATTGATGCGGCTCATGCGGCGAATATCTGGGTGGGCATGTGTGGTGAGTTGGCTGGCAATGTGCTGGCGACGCCGTTGCTGTTGGGTTTTGGGTTGGACGAGTTTAGCATGGGTGGTCCGGCGATACCTGGGGTGAAAACGGCCGTTTGTCAATGGACACTGCCCAAAGCTAAAGAAGTTGCTCAAAAAACATTAACGCTTGATACAACTGATGCAGTTATTGAATATTTGAAATCAAACAAGAAATAAAACGACACAAGTTGTAGGGGCGAACCCTTGTGTTCGCCCTGACTTTGCGAAAAAAAAGAGTGGGCGGGTAAAAGAGTGGGTGGGTACAAGACCTGCCCCTACAGTTGGTTGTTATTCGGTCCAAACGGGGAGCCCATCAGCATTACGAAATTGAATGTTTTCGCCAGTGGTGAGGTTGATCAGCCAGTTTAGCTCTATGTGATCGGGTGATTCGAACCCTGAGAGTGAGATTTTGTCGCCTGGGGTGAGCGGGATGCCATTTTCGTCCCAGAACCAGGGTGGTCCGAGCATGGCTGCAACTGTTGTGTCATCGGCGTTATTTTTGAAGGTCAGTTTGTTGTTTTCAACGGCAATAACTTCGCCACTGAACTGTAGTGCTGAGTCTTGCTGATTGAGTGTGGAAGTCTGACCTTGCCCCTGATTTTGCCCGCTTCCTGGTTGGAAATCAGGGTTTGCACCGCCTTGATAGCCATTCCCCTGACCTTGACCTTTTCCGCCACCCTGTGGTGAAACTGGATTGTCTGGGTCTGGTGTGGCGCGTAACCAGGGTGGTCCACCGCCTTGGGCTGTGCCGCGTGGGTTTTCAACCCAGGGTGCGGTGGGTTCCCAGGCGCGGAGGAAGCTGACCAGGGCTTCAATTTCAACTGTTGTTAACCGATCTCCGAAGGATGGCATCGTGGAATTGGGGCGATGTCCGCCATTGATAATGGTGCTGGTGAGCTGGTCATCACTTTTTCTGGTCAATATTTGTTGACTGTTGAGGACGGGGCCTGTGCCGCCGCTGCCGTTTTCGCCGTGACAGGCAACGCAGGTTGTGTTGAATAGTTTTTCACCTAAAGCTAGCATTTCTTCAGGATTATTTACATCAATTTGAATGGGTTCGGGGGGTGTGAGGACCATGCCTGCGGCGGTAATCTGGTCCCAATTTTGCAGGAATGCGATGAGGGCGTCGATATCAGCAGGTGTGAGCACATTGGCCCAGCCAGTCATCATGGTGGTGGGGACGCCTTCGCTGATGGTGCGGGCGAGAACGGCCGTTTCTATCTCTCGTACCTCTGGCGTATTCAATGCCACGCCCATATCTGACCCTTCACCTTGGATGCCGTGGCAAACCGTACAATTGTTGGCAAACAGCGTCATTCCCTCCGCCCAGATGGCCCCTTCTGGACCTAGTGCGGTGATTTCTTCAATCATGGCTGGTTCCATATCCGGGACTGGCAAGGTTGGCGGAATCAGTCCGCGTTGTGCTGCCATTTCGCCAACTTCGGGCCAATTCGCATAGCGAATGAGGGCCACCAGTTCATTGACCTGGTATTCGTTTAAGCTGCCGCCTTCATCCTCATGCCAACCAGCCATAACCGTGTCGTAACGGCCGCGGGCAATTGTTTTGTAAAGCATGTCGAATTCGGCCGTGCGCAGACCATCGTTGTTGAGCGCGGGCATTGAACCAATGCCTTCACCGGCGGCTCCGTGGCAAAGGGCGCAATTTTCAACATAAATAACGGCTGCATCTGACACAAATTCTTGTCGCAAATCGACCTGCGCTTGATCCATGCGTTCTGGTTCCATGATGGCGTACACAGGAATAACAATGACTAAAATAAGTAAGGCGATGGTGGTGATCAAGTTGTATTTGTTCATAATATTTATAGCTGGTCAGCTAGTTAGCTAGTCAGCGTTTCAGCCAGAAAAGCTGACTAGCTGAAGTGCTGAAATGTTGAATTGCTCACGCATAAACCAATTGTTCTGGCGAAAATGTGTCGCGAGGATTGATTTGTGATGTATCGACGATGACCTGTACTGCATCGAGCTGCACTGGGACTGTGT
>QQUD01000778.1 GCA_008501785.1 Chloroflexota bacterium | reverse complement strand
ATGCGACGGTGGGGAGTAAACGGCCGTCAACCGCCAGCGTCCCATTAAAATCCAATACCAAATAATCCAAGGCCAACTGTCCAAAATCAGGAATATTAACTTCAATCATATCCCAATTCTACCCTAAACTCCCTATTAAAAATCCGCATCCTAATCCCAAACTATTATTTCCCCAGAAACTGATAACCAAGCCAATGGTCCCTATGAAAGTTTCCGGGGAAATTCAAGAATCTTCTGAAACAGTTTACGAGTTCATCAACCAACAAAAAAGCGCAATAGAGATTTTAAACCCATCGCGCCCAAAAATTTACATCTTCCACCAAGAAAAAATCTGCGAAATCAGCGTAATCTGTTAATTAATTCCTTGCCTTATTCAGATTGTCCGTTCGTTAAACGCATACTTGCCGGCAGTGTCACTGTAAATCGGGTCCCACCCTTCTTGCGATTTTCCGCCTTCACAGTACCACCGTGGGCAATCGCAATCGCCCGCACAGCCGACAATCCCAGCCCCGACCCAGATTCAGTATCCTTATGCACACTACGGAAATATTTGTCAAAAATGCGCTCTAAATCTTCTTCAGGAATGCCTGGACCTTCATCCAAAACCTGAATCAAAATATCATCTTCGCCAAAATCGAGAATTACTTCAACAAGGGTATTGGACGATGAATATTTAATCGCATTATCAACGAGATTGAGCACCATATGATACAAACGCGTTTTATCACCCAAAACTGGCGTAATCGCACCTGAATTAACATAGTTGATAATAATCGATTTATTCAGTGCTGCACCCTGCACATCCGTTACAATTTGCTCAACAATGGCTTCTAGTTGGCAAGGATTACGCTCAAGCTGCACTGCATCCTTCTGATCCACTGTCTCCAAAAGCTGGTTAATCATGCGCAACATACGATCAGAAGCAATATTAATTTCATTGACAAACTGTCCACCTTGTGCATCAAGCAAAACAGTTCTTTCCAACATGCTCGACCAACCGGTAATTGCCATCAACGGATTTTTCAAATCATGCGAAAGCATATGCATAAATTCAGAGCGATCTTGTTCCAATTCTTTTACATACGAGATGTCTTGCATCACAATAATTGTGCCCACATCCGCCAAATGCTCAGTTGTGGACAAAAACGTCTGTTCACCAATATTAACTTCCGTTGTGCGGCCCACACCATTGCTAATCGCATCAAACATTTGCGACATGTGCGAAGTGAGCAGTGCTTCTGCAGCCACATTTGCCACGAGTAAATTACCTTGCTCATCTAAAACCATCAGCGGTTGCGACAAGGTTTGAGCCGTAGCTTGAATTGCCACACGCTGCCGCTCAGATTCCTCAAACAATCTTGCATTTTCGATGGCAGTGGCAACAGGATTTGCAAATGCCTCTAATAAATCAACATCTTGTTCGGTAAAATCGCCACCATTTCGGTTCAGGAGCGCCAAAACACCCACAACTTGGTCTTGAATACTCAATGGGATAACCGCAATCGACCGAATCTCTTTGTCTTCAAGTACATCAACAGTCGCATCGTAAGCCGCATGCTCAGAGGCATCATTTGTGACGAGGGTTTGGCCAGTTTGCACAGCAGTGCCAATAATGCCTCTATCGGCAGAGCGCGGGCAAAAATTGGTGGCTCCTTCAATCTGACCCAGTGGGTGCAATTCGTTACGCCGCTTGTCATATAAACAAAGCCCAACGGCTTCTACAGGACAATATTTATTAACTTCGTCAACCAATACTTGGTAAACCTGATCCAGATCAAGAGAAGATGAGACGGCTCGTGACACTTCATTAAGTGCGGATAGTTCACGCAAACGGCGTTCTAACGCTTTGTCGGTTGCCTGGAAAAGTCGTGCGTTTTGGATAGCAATAGCAGCGAAATCGGCAACGGCCGTTAACAACTGCTGCTCTCTATCTCGAAAACGATGACCAGGTTGGCGGTGAACGGCCGTTAACACCCCAAACGTCACCCCACCCAACGTAATCGGCACATAAACCAGCGCTTCCACCAAATAGCCAGTTGTCACTTGCAGTCGATCATCACCCGACTTATTACGGGCGCGCACTGGCTTGCCGGTGCGAATAACCCGGGCCACCAATGAATCATCACGCAGTGGGAACTGCTTCCGTCGTACCCGCACATCTTCCATCCCGCGTTCCGCTTCTAAGAACAACTCACCCGTCGTCTCATCCATTAACCAGATGCCAGCTTCTGTCGCGCCAGTGAGCGACATCGCAATCGCCGCTACCTGATTGAGCACATCATCCAGATCAAGCTGTGATGTAATCGCTTTCGCTATTTGTGAAAGCGCATCAGCCAGCGTCATCGCTTCTTTTTGCAAAGGAGTAGTTTGCAAAGTGGGGCGCTCGATAATACGCACCACCACTTGCAGCTTGCCTAACGTGAGTACATCCCCATCTACCAGCGAATAAGGCGTGCGGATACCGATGGAACGGCCGTTTCGCATCGTCCCATTCGTGCTATTTAGATCAATTAAAAATAAATTTGTGGGAGTCGGGCGCAGCATCATGTGGTGACGAGACACGCCCAAAGTCTCTGCACCCAGCGGCGTTAAATCCATCAAATTCGGCAAATCATTACCACGACCAAAAATCGTTTCATCATTGATATCAATGCCGAGTCGTTTTTCTTTGCTGGCCGGAACTTCAAATCTAACACGCCAAACCGGATGCCCACCGTCACCAGCAGCAATATCCTTGTTTGGAAATGGCTGATACGCCATCTTGGCACCAGCATGCAACACTTCTTTCAAAGAGCTTTCATCGAGTAATTCAGTACGACCAATGTTGGGTTTTGTAGACATCCTACTGGGACCCTCTCATAAAAAAACCATTACATGACAACACACACAACTATTACTCCCCAGGCAAAGATTAACATATTCCAAAAATTACAACAGTGAAAAATGAGTATATGTCGCCTGAACAGATAGTAAAAGTTACGTATATGCTTACAACCCTGTTAAAGATGATGGCAAATTTGTTTAGCATCGAGCCTAATATATACAATATACTTGTCAGTTTACAACAATCCTAAAGCTCAATGCAAAAGAGTTAGACATTATTACTTACTTACTTGTCACAATTCAAGCGTGAAAAATGCGTTAGTTGTCATTTTGAGTAACCAATGCCGGGAAGACCCAGCACAGACAAAGGAAGAAACTATTTGTTAATCTTTCAAAGCCAGCCAATTTTCCCCAATGCTTGCGTCTACTTTTAAAGGTACATCAATTTTATAGGCATTAGACATCGTTGCAATCACCAATTGCCGCATATCTTCAGCTTCCTCTTTTGGAACTTCTAACAACAATTCATCATGTACTTGCAACAGCATTTGTCCACGATGGGGTTTTAGCTTTTTGTGCAAATCAAGCATCGCAATTTTGATGACGTCAGCCGCCGTGCCCTGAATAGGATGATTAATCGCTTCCCGTTCAGCTCTCAGCCATAACTGCCGGTTAGAGCCAGACATTGACCCTCCTCTAAATACGGGGAAATAGCGTCGTCGTCCCAGCAAAGTTTCCACATATCCTTGTGATTTTGCCAGCGCCTTTGTTTCGTCCAAATAGTTTTGAATGCCTGGGAAACGGGCGAAATATTCTTTAATATAATTCTCCGCCTCAGCCAATGTCAACTCTGAATCGCGTGCCAGCCGAAATGCACCCATGCCATAAATCAAGCCAAAGTTAACCGCCTTAGCAAAACGCCGCTGGTTGTAGGTCACATCTTCAAGGTCGATGCTGTAAACGGCCGCTGCCGTCGTGCTGTGAATGTCCTGATTCTGCCGAAACGCGTTGAGCAGCGCCTCATCTTGGCATACGTGCGCTAAAATGCGCAGTTCCACCTGTGAATAGTCAGCCGCCAAAAAGACCCATCCCGGTTTTGCCACAAACCCGCGCCGAATCTGCTGCCCCACTTCGGACCGAATGGGAATGTTTTGCAAATTAGGAGAATTGGAGGCGATGCGGCCAGTGATGGCACCAGTTTGGTTGAAAGATGTGTGAATACGGCCGTCTTTCTTATTTACCAACTCCGGCAGCGCATCCACATACGTGCTTTTCAGTTTACCCAACTCCCGAAACTCAACAATCGCCTTCACAATGCCCTCGTCATCCACCTTCTGCAATTCTTCGAGCACATTGGCGGCTGTTGAATAATGGCCGCTTTTCGTCTTTTTCAGCCCTTCAGTGGGTAAACCCATTCTTTTGAACAGCACATCACTCAACTGCTGCGTCGAATTCACGTTAAACGGCTCGCCTGCAATCTCGAAAATTTCGCTTTCCAGCGCCTTCAGCCGCGCTGCCAACTCTTGCGACATTTGTTTGAAAAAAGTGAGGTCAATGCCAATCCCTGCTTGCTCCATTTCCGAAAGAATCGGAATCAGCGGGATTTCTAAATCAAGGATGCCTTGTTGGTTTTTATCGTCGATTTCCGCTTGCAGTGGCTCCACCAGGCGCAAGGTAATATCCGCATCAGCCGCGCCATAAGGTGCCGCATCTTCAATGGCGACTTGAGAAAACGGAACCTGCTTCTTCCCCTTACCAATCAGCTTCTGAATATTGGTCATTTCCATCCCCAATCGGTGGAATGACAAATCTTTGAGTCCTTTGTGTTTTGTTGCCGGGTCTGTCAACCATTCGGCAATCATCGTGTCAAACGTAATCGGCATCACCCGCAAATCATACCGGTCCAAAATCGTGAAATCATACTTGGCATTGTGCGCCACCTTGCCAATGTCCGGGTTTGTCATCGCTGGCCGAATTGCATCAAGCACAACTTGCATCGGCAATTGCCCGTCTGCCAGTTCTGGCTGACCAGCAAACAGCCCCATCTGCCCCGAATCACTCTGCGTCTCATTCGCCAAATGCCCTACCGGAATATAATAACCAACCGGCGGCTCTACTGCCAGACAAATGCCCACTAATTCGGCTGTTGTTTTGTCCAATCCCGTCGTTTCCACATCAAACGCAATCAGCTTGGCTGCGTTTAGTTTGGCAACGAGATCATCTAGCTGCGCCTGGGTTTGCACGAGTATTGTTTCGGTGGGTGGCTGTGCTGGTTCAGGTGCAGGCACACTTTCATCTTCGCCTACATGCTCTGCCAACATGCGCGTCAACGTGCGAAATTCTAAATCACGAAACATGTCAAACACAGGGCCAGCTTCAAAATCTTGCGCTTTGCACGCTTCTAGTTCTACTGAAATAGGCGCATCCGTCACAATCCGCGCCAATTTTTGGCTGAGATACGCATTTTCTTTGTTAGCTTCTAATCTTTTACGCATCGCCCCTTTGATGTTTTCAATATTGGCATAAATGTTGTCGAGCGTTTCATATTCAACCAGCAGTTTCGTCGCTGTTTTCTGACCAACGCCTTTTACGCCAGGAATATTGTCGCTGCTGTCGCCAACCATCGCTTTCCAATCAACCACCTGCTCTGGCTGCACCCCAAAATAGTTGACCACCCCATCCACGTCAAACACTTCTGGCGGACGACTGCCGCGCTGTGGCAGCTCCACGAGCGTATTGTCATCCACAAGCTGCAACAAATCGCGGTCCCCGGTGATGATGTAAACAGGCACACCTTCAGGTTTAATCTGCCGTGCAATCGTGCCCAACACGTCATCCGCTTCAAACCCTTCCAGCGTCAAAATGGGCACATTCAGCGCCTGCAGCACTTCTTGAATTCGCGAGATTTGCAGCCGCAGTTCATCAGGCATCTTTTCACGTGTACCTTTATAGTCGGCAAACATGTCATCCCGAAATGTTTTGCCCAG